>NZ_QTZO01000006.1 GCF_004025585.1 Pseudodesulfovibrio sp. S3 | reverse complement strand
TCTCCCAAAGCCCCCAACCCCCGCCAGGCGGCGTCGGCAACCGCTTCCGGGAAACGTGCGGGCCTCGGCAAGAGAGCGTCCCGAAGGGCGCGTATCAGCCGAGGCCCGTGCGTTTCCCGGAAGCTTTTTCTTGGCGCAGCCACGGCACGTCCCCACGCCACCGCGCACCTTCGAGCGGAGCGAGCTATGGGATTCCCAAGGCCCCCGGCCTTGGGCGGGTGCAGGGCAGCGCCCTGCTCTCTCCGAAGGAGGCTGTCGGCAGACCGGCGAGCCCGTCGAGACGACATTACGCTCACAAAATCGCGACAGTGCTCAATGCTGTTTGAACTTCGCATGACACTTACGTACTTACATGATATTGCTGATCAGCCCATAACGCCCAGATGAAAGAAGGAGATTCCATGAACAAGATGAAAACCATCATTGCCAGCCTGATGCTCCTGGCACTTCCTGTTATTTATGGCTGTCCGGCGATGCTGGTAGTCTATCTCATCTCCAACACCGACGGCGACGATGTCACGGTGACAGCGGAGATTCCCAGAAGTGCAAAAGACATTTTCGCCTCGACACTGAAGATAGCCCAGGAAGGCGACGGGAAAAGGTTTACGGTGAAGGAGCTGAATGAAACACACTACTTCATGCGGGCCGAATCCCTGGACGAGACCTGGTGGTTCGAGATGACGCTGGTGGAAATCGACGACAACACCACCCAGTTGATCATGGTCGGCGTCAGCCCCGGCGATGAGGCAGAGCAACGAAACAGGGGGCTTGTCGCTGTTGAACGCATATGCGACGACCTGAAGGTGAAGTACCGCGTCGTGGAGAACGAAGTCCCGACCAATTAGATTCGACGCCGCACAGCACACGTGTAAAAAGGGTTTCAGGCTTTTGCCTGAAACCCTTTTCCTGTGGCCCATTCCGGGATGTCGGCCGAAGCCTTCTACTTTGCGATTTTACTGGACTGGTGCTGTGGTTCGGAATCCTCGTCCCGGCAATAATCGGCAAGGACTTCGAGAAAGCATTTGAGTGCCGGCGACTGTTCGCCCTTTCGCCAGACGATCTTGAGGGGGGTGCGGTGCACCTCGCCTTGGAAGTCGAAGGGCAGCATTCGGACGGTATCGGGCAGGACGGCCCGCATGCGATCGGGCACGAAGCCGATGCCCATTCCGGCGGCTATGAGGGAAAGCTTGGTCTGATGCGTCTTGGCTTCCTGGACGATGCGGGGCTGGACGCCGAACTTGTGGTAGCGTCCGATGGCCCGATCGTAGGCATCGGGATAGTGCTGGCGGGAGAACATGATGAACGGTTCCTTGTCGATATCCGCGAACTCGGCATGGCCTTTCTGTGCCAGGGGATGATCTTCGTGCACGGCCAGAAAATACCGATCGGCCAGAAAGGTTCGCGAATCGAGATGGTAGTGGTCAGCGTAGCAATAATGGGACAAGCCCACGTCGAGTTCACCTGCGCGCAGGGCAAGGTTTTGGTCCGAGGACTGCATTTCGCGGATATCGAGCTGGATACCGGGATACCGCTTTCGAAAGGCGGTAACTCCTTTGAGAAAATCGGTATGCAGGCCGGAACTGAGGAACCCGATGCGCAGTTTGCCGATGAGTCCTTCAGCCATCATGTGCATTTTTTCCACACCGCTTTCCAGGGTGCACAGGGTGTCACGGGCCACTTGCAGGAACATCTGCCCTTCGTCGGTGAGCGACACCTTGCGGCTGGTCCGCTCGAAAAGCGTGACCCCAAGCTCCTCCTCAAGGCGCTTTATCTGTTGCGACAGCGGGGGCTGGGCAATATGGCACCGTTCGGCCGCCCGACCGAAATGGAGTTCCTCTGCCACGGCAATGAAATATCTGAGTTGTCTGAGTTCCATGATCCAGAGTTAATACATATTGATTCGCGTGTAAATATGTATTGGACATATCAATGAACCGTTTCTACCCTGTCTGCATAAACAAGGAGACATTGATATGCAGGGTACACTTTCTTGTCGCTTGTGTTTATTGGCCTTCATCACCCTGACGACGTTGTCGGCCGGACCGGCAACATCCTTTGCCGAGCAGGGCGGGGAGTCGAGCGTGGTCATCTCCGGCCTGCCTGATGCAACAGGTCTGGTCATGGACAACCGGGGCAATGCCTACATGGTGGGAAAATGCTGCGGTCAGGTGTTGATTGTGCCGCCGGGCGGCACGCCGATGGAATACGCCAGGATTGAAGGAACGCCCACAGTGCTGGCCGTGAATCGGCTGCGCACTGTGTTCGTGGGAACGGAGTCCGGGGCCATCCATGCTATCCTGCCGGACGGAACCGTCAGCCGGGTTCACGCCTGCGGCAGCCCGGTGACAGGCCTGAGCCTGGACCGGGACGGCAACCTGTTCATCGCCATGGGCAACGGTTCGATCATCAGAATCGCACGTTCTGATCTCGATTGACGCCAGGGGGCGACCCCGCGCACATGGGGGGCTTCCGGGAAAAGCTCCCCCGCACTGCCTGCGGTATAATGGCTGATCGATCCAAGGCCTGACACGGGTAGACCGCTGGCCTGCCTAGAAGCTGAGGTCGTGGATCTTCTTGGGGGCAGCATTTTTGCCCTTGGCGGCACTGAATATCTTGGGTTCCGCCTGTTTCATGAGCTTGGCGGCTTCGGCATTGAGGGGATTGCGGTCATAGGCGGCCTTGGCGTTGTTGAAGACCTCGCCCCATTCCCGTTTCGTGAGATGCAGCTTGGCCATCCGCAGGTACAGGCTCTCGTTGGGTCCAAGCCAGCGCATGGCGTCCTTGATGGCGGCCATGGCGCGGCCGGTTTCTTTCATGCCCTCGTAACTCAAGATCAGGGCACTGTGAGCTCGGCTGTCGGTATTCTGGATTTCCAGCGCTTTTTGCAGATACGGAACGGCTTCCGGGAACATGCCGAAAGAGGCGAGCCGGTTGCCGATGTCGGAGTTGATGCCCTCGACATCCTGGAAATATTCGGCAATCTTGCTGTAGAGCTTGCGGGCCTCAAGCTGGTTGCCCGCCTTGACCAGCTGGGCTGCCTTGATCAGATTGTCGTCCAGAACGGCCAGCCGCTTGCGGAGTTTGGTTATCCGCGCCTTTTCCATTGCCTCGCCCAGCTTCTTGTGCAGCCGCATGAGGGTCTGATAAAACGCCTTTTCCTTGCCCTTCTGGTATTTGAGCCCTTCGGGGAAGAGCTTACGGATCATCTTCATCTTGTTGAGATCGCGCAGAGCCTCATCCAGGTGGGCCTGAATCTCGAACTTTTCCACCCCGAACACCTGGCTGGAAACCATCCCCTTGATAGCGCTCGCCAAACAACTCAACGTCCGCAGATAATCGCTTTTTTTAGCGTATGCGCGGGCGCGGGCGATATCTTCGCGGATGTCCTTGGCGGATCTGAACTTAGCTGACATAGTGATTCCCGAATCTGAATAAATACCAAAAGTCCATGACAAATTACTACAGTCATTCATTTTTAGCAAGTATGAGGACGATTGTCCCGCTTTTCCGAATAGCTAGCAACATTCCGGCGTCCCCGGTTGACGCGCACGGCCCCACCCGATAGCGTACCCATCCATTGCGGTCCTGCCCTGTCATCCATCCGGGAGTCTCTTTTGAACACCTATCTTGTCGTTGTCATCGGTTCCCTTCTCGCGTCCTGGCTGCTCGGCGCACTGTCGGCATTCCTGAACGCCCGCTCCATGCAGCCGGAACCACCTCGGGATCTTGAGGATGTTTTCGATACCGCGAGATACGCCCGCTCCCAGGAGTATACCAGGGAATCCATGAAATTTACCTCGGTTGCCGACACCTTCAATACCGGCATCACCCTCCTGGTCATCCTGGCGGGCGGCTTCAACCTGCTCGACACCCTGGTCCGCTCCCTGGAGTTGAGCCCGCTGGCAAGCGGCCTGATCTATATCGGCGCCATCGGGACTATCAGCGGATTACTGGGGCTGCCTTTCGAAAGCTACCACACCTTTGTTCTGGAAAAACGCTTCGGGTTCAACACCACCACCTTCACCACGTTTGTTCTGGACCGGCTCAAGGGCCTTGTCCTGACCGCACTCATCGGCGGCGCGCTGGTGGCCGGAATCCTGTTCTTCCTGGACAAGGCCGGACCCTATGCCTGGCTCCTGTGCTGGGGATTTGCCGTAGCCGTATCCCTGTGCCTGACCTATGTGGCTCCCACCTGGATTCTGCCGCTGTTCAACACCTTCTCACCATTGGAAGAAGGTGAACTGCGCACGGCCCTGGAAGCCTACGCCCGCAAGATCGGATTCGAACTTTCCGGCATCTTCGTCATGGACGGTTCCAAACGGTCCACCAAGGGCAACGCCTTTTTCACGGGGATGGGCAAACGGCGGCGCATCGCCCTGTTCGACACGCTCATACGGGAAATGACAACCGAAGAAATCGTGGCCGTGCTGGCCCACGAGGTCGGACACGCCAAGCTGTGGCATATCAAGAAGCGGCTGTTCACCGGCATACTCAAGACCGGCGCCGTATTCTATCTCATGTCACTGTTCCTGAACTCCGAGGAATTGTTCGCGGCCTTCGGCATGGAGCACATGTCCGTGTATGCGGGCCTGGTCTTCTTCGCCCTGCTCTACACCCCGCTTTCCATGGTCCTGTCGGTCATTTCCAACAAGATATCACGCAAGCACGAATTCGAGGCGGATGCCTTTGCCGCGGACACCACGGACCGGGCGGACACCATGATCTCCGCCCTGAAGAAACTCTCGGCCAGCAACCTGTCCAACCTGACCCCGCATCCCCTGACCGTCTGGCTGGAATACGGCCACCCCCCGGTCCTGGAAAGAGTCCGAGCACTGCAAAAATAGGTATCGATTTTCCCCCATCACTGTGGCAATATTCTGTAAGGGCTGAAAACCTGAACACAGTGAGATGCCATGCGAGAAATACCTTTTGACCTTAGCGACAAAGATATCCTGGAGCGGTTGAAAAACGTTCCCGCATTCGACAATCTTCCCGAAAGTCACATCCGCGCTGTCATGAAAGCCGCGTCCGTCTGCCGATACGAAGCGGGCGAAACCCTCATCAACCAAGGCGACTGCGACAACCGGGTATTCTTTCTCATCTTCGGAAAACTCTCGATCCTGGTAGCAGACAAGCAGGTCGGCCAGTTGCAACGGCTGGGCGACGTATTCGGAGAGATGGGCATCATCGACGGCAGCCCCCGCTCGGCAACCATCAAGGCAGACCGGGCGTCGCTGGTGATCAGCCTGGACGACACCGCCATCGGCTCCCTTGGCGAGACCAGCAAGATCTTCGTCCAGGCGGTCATGTACAGGGTATTCGCAGAGGTTTTAGCCATCCGTCTCCGGGAGGCCAATCAGAAAATCACGTCCTTGCAGAACGAGCTGGACAAGCTGAAGAAATAACGGACGGATTATCCCGCCTCAAGCTGCCCCCCTTTCCCCGGCGTCGGAGGCACAACGCAACTTACCCGGCTGCCCGTGCCGCGACCTTGGCGGCCTCATCTGCCTTGCCCTGGGCTTCCAGGGCTTCAACCAACGTATCCCAGTAGGCGTCGATGCCGGGCGAAAGCGCGGAGGATTGCCGAGCCAGAACTTCGGCGATCTGCGGATCTTCGCCCTGATCGAGATACAGCTTGGCCAGCATGTGCATGGCCTGGTGATCGTTGTGGTCGGCGTTCAGGGCGAGATGCAGGTACTCGCGGGTGGCCTCGATATCGCCCTGCTTGTAGGCAACGCGGGCCAGGGGGCGGAGGACCATGCGTTCTCCGCCGGGCTGATCCGCAGCCTTTTTGTACAAGTTGGTCGCCTTTTTGAGATGGTTGGCCTTCTCCTCGATGGAGCCGAGGCGCATGAGGGAATAGACGTGGCCCGGTTCGGCCTTGAGGCATTGGCGGTAGGCCTTTTCCGCGCTCTTGAGATCACCCAGGCGATGGTTGGCCCACCCCAGGTTGTAGAGGGCGAGCACGTCCTTCTTGTCCAGGTCGACCACACTCTGGAACTCGTGCCGGGACTCTTCGAACCGGCCGAGCTGAGCATAGCATATGCCCAGGGAATTTCGGGCCAGAAGATTGTTTTCGTCGTCGAGCAGGGCCAGCTTGAACTCCTCGATGGCCCCGTAGATGTCACCGTCCATGTAACGACGGTCGGCGGACAGATTCAGCGAGATGGAATCGAACACGGCCACACGCGGTACGGGCAGCAGCAGGGCGTGTTCCAGCGCCTTGCGAGTGTTTTCAAGCATGTCGGCCCGATCGAAATTGAGGAACGGGTAGCGTGAGGAACCGATGGACAGTGTGATGCCCAGGGTGTCGGCAGCGACCCTTTCCATCTCAAGGGTGCGCTCCATGAGCTGTTCGCGGTCGATTCCTTCGGTGAAGAAAATCATGCCGTTGAGTCCGAAACGGCCTCCTGTGACCGCGTCTCCGAACACGCCGCGCGCCAATCGGGTCACATTCCGGACCATCTGATCCATGCTCTCCTGGTAGCCTTCAAGCTCTTCGCCGGGCTGATCCAGGATGCGGACAAGGGACATGCCGAAGGATTCCGGCTTGAGTCTTGCCTTGGAAAACCAGGACACGAATTCGCTGTATCGGTAGAGCGTCGTAGTGCCGTCTGTGCTCGGCATGGAATCGTCCCGTACCTCCGGTGCTTCCGAAAAGAGGCTTTCCTCTCCCTTGATGAGACTGAGCCTGTCACCCGAAGACACGCCCCAAGCCGCGTCGCCCAAATGCAGTGCCTCGGCATAGGAAATGTCGTCCTGGACCTCCACCAGCACCACCTCTCCCTTGAACATGGCGTGTTGACCGGCAAACCTTTCGTCCGCCACCGGGGATGCAGGGGTCTCGCCGGACTTGGGCGCACGCACCAGGAACCGCTGGCCGACCTTGGCTCCCGAGGCTTCGCCCAGGGAGACGACCATCCGGTTCATGGGCAGAATTTCAAGCACACGCCCGCCCTTGGACAAAATATCCGCATAACCGAACACCCGGTTGCGGCCCTGATCCTTGGCCACTTCAACGCCCTTGCGCGCCTTGCGCACGATCATGCGCGCCTGTTCCGAGGGCATGCGACGGAACTGGGCGCCTTCCAACCCCTGAGGATAACAGACATAGCCGAGGCTGCCGGTAATGGTGATGGTGTCGTTGGTGATCTCGTCCACAAAGGAAAGCTTGCTGACGCCCGAACGGATGACCTCGGAGAGCTGGAAACACGCCCGAGGCTTGGCATCCGGTACCAGGATGGCGAACTTGTCGTTGGCGAAGCGGGAAACAGTGGTATACTTGGGACAGACCATGCTCAGCAGCCGCCCCACCTCACCGAGGATGTCGTCGCCTTTGAGGTAGCCGTATCGTTCATTGAGAGGCTGAAAGGTATCGAGATCAAGGAAAAGGACTCCGAACGTACCGGAAAAGGCCATGTCCTGCTCGCGCGGGTCGCCACCGGCACGACAACTCCCGGCGGCCAGACATCCCTGCACCTGCTCGATGGCCTGCTCCAACTCACTGAAAAAGAAGTTGCGCGAATAGAGGCCGGTCAGGGAATCGGTGATCGCCCTCTTGTACAGGGCGAGCTTCTCCAGCACGGAACTGGCCAGGGCCATGATGTATTTCGGTGCCGTGGCCGGCGCCTTGAGTCTGACACCCTTGGCGATGAAATAGCAGAGCATCTCCCCCTGGAAAACCAGCGGCAGGACCAACTCGCGGTCTTCTGCCCGGAATTCCGGATCGGGAATGTCCGCGTATTTCTCTCTCGGAAAAAACAGACTGTATGAGGTAAAGGGAAGAAATTCCCCAATGCAATCCTTAATGGTATGCTCGAAATCGATCAACTCCTGTGGAGTGAGCGAAATGGTCCCGTCCGCAAAAATGTCCTTATTTGTCCTCATGAACGGGAGCGTACAACGCCCCTCTTTTTTTCTCAAACACAAAGTTCGGATTCGGCATGTATTTCCGGGTGATCCGGGATCATTCCCCTTCCCCGTTCCGGGCCAAAGCCGCTTCACGGGTTCAGGCGGCAGCCCTGGCACGACGTAAACGTCTTCAAAAACACCGCTTACCAATAAAAAATTATTGACAAACAATAAATATCTACTGCAAAAAGCTGCATACCCAAGGAGGTAAATCATGAAAAATCGTATTCAAAGCCTGTCGAGAGTTATCCGTTCCATTCTTGTCGTCGTTCTCATCGCCAGTCCACTGATCGTGGGCCTCATCTGGTTGTCCGGCGGTGAAATCCTGATGGGTGACGCCCAGTCCGGGATGACCTTCCAGTTTCTCGGTGACGACCTGTTGACCGACGGAGAGCTCGCCCTGACCGTTCCACTCCCCTGGGAGGCCCGTATCCTCGGACTGTCCGTCACCATGATCCCGGTAGGCATCGGCATGATTGCCACCTGGTGGCTGATATGTCTGTTCGGTTGTTTCGCCCGTGGAGAGGTCTTCACGCAATCCTCAGTCAGCTATATATCCAGAACGGGCTGGACCATGGTTGCCAGTGTTGTCACATTGCCCATTTATCAACTCCTGTTGAGTTGGGTACTGACCATGCACAACCAACCAGGTGAACGGTTGCTGTCAATCTCGCTTGACCTGAATGACCTGGAGAAGATCATAACGGCCGCCATTATCATTCTCGTGAGCTGGATCATGGAAGAGGGCCGCAAACTGCGTGAGAATGACGACCTTACCGTCTAGAAAAGGAAGTGACATGCCCATAATCATCGATCTTGACGTCGTACTTGCCCAGCGGAAAATCAGTTCCAAACAGTTGGCGCAGGATATCGGAATAACCCAACAGAACCTGTCCATCCTCAAGACAGGCAAGGCCAGGGCCATCCGCTTTTCCACGCTGGACGCCATTTGTCGAACGCTGGACTGCCAACCGGGAGAGCTGCTGCGGTTCGTCCCGGACGAAGAAGGATAGCGCTGTCCGCTCACCTTGATTCGGGTGGAGTCAACAACTATATCAATACATCCAGATATAAACATTTTGTTTGACTCCCCCTTTCAAATCTGTCAGGTGTTCACCAGATTGAGACACAAAATGCATATCATCACCGACCCCAAAGAATTACAGCAGCAATGCCTGAAGTGGCGAGACCAGGGCCTGACCATAGGCCTGGTGCCGACAATGGGCTTTCTTCACGAAGGGCACATGGCCCTCCTGGACAAGGCACGCCCTGAGTGCGACAGACTGGTCACGACCCTGTTCGTCAACCCTACACAATTCGGCGAGAACGAAGACCTGTCCAACTATCCGAACGATTTCGAGGGCGATTGCCGGAAAGCCGAAGCCCACGGGAGCGACCTGCTCTTTGCGCCAGGACCGGACGCCATGTACGCGCCGGACCACGCCACCTGGGTGGAAGTGCCCGAACTGGGCGCCCACCTTTGCGGGGCTTCCCGGCCCATCCACTTCCGGGGCGTGTGCACGGTGGTGACAAAGCTGTTCATGCTCACCCAGGCCGACGTGGCCGTATTCGGCCAGAAGGACTGGCAACAGTTTGCCATCCTCAGACGCATGGTCCGCGACCTGAACATACCCATCCGGCTCATCGGCCACCCCATTGTCCGTGAAGCCGACGGGCTGGCCCTCAGTTCACGCAACGCCTACCTGACGGCCACCGAAAGGGCGGCGGCACCGGCCATCCGCAAGGGGCTCCTGC
This sequence comes from Pseudodesulfovibrio sp. S3, assembly GCF_004025585.1. NCBI lineage: Bacteria > Pseudomonadati > Thermodesulfobacteriota > Desulfovibrionia > Desulfovibrionales > Desulfovibrionaceae > Pseudodesulfovibrio > Pseudodesulfovibrio sp. S3. The sequence goes on along the minus strand of NZ_QTZO01000006.1, from coordinate 224,950 downwards.
TCTTGGCTGAAAAAGCCGCGGATGAACGGGACTGCGCGACCTTGAAGCGGCTCCTTGAGACCGAGTATGCGTCCACCCTGCCCATGGGCAAAGTGGATTACATAGAGATCGTGGACCCGGACTCCATTCAGCCGGTGAAAACGATAACGAAGTCTGCGCTGACTGCCGTGGCAATACGCCTTGGCAAGGCCCGGCTCATAGACAACATATTGATAGGGGTGTAATCCTAGTGGCCAAAAGATGCTTTTTGAGCGCCAAGATCCACGGTGCCGCCATAACCTGCGCCAACCTGGAGTACCGAGGCAGCCTGTCCATTGACACCAAACTGATGAAAACGGTGGGCATCCTGCCGTACGAACAGGTGGACGTCTACAACATAGACAACGGCGAAAGACTCACCACTTACGCCATTCCCGGCGCACCGGGCGAGATATGCCTGAACGGCGCAGCCGCCCATAAGGGCGAAGTGGGACAGCGGGTGATCATCGCCACCTTCATGTGGTTGGACGAAAACGAGGCCAAGACACGCAAACCAAGAGTTGTGGTCGCAGGCAAAAACAACACGATTGACGAAATCCTCGAGTGCGATCTCAATCCGGATTTCTAAGAAGTTCATTACAGTAGCATCCCTTAAGGAGGGTCTGATGCAGATTGACGGCAAATATCTTTTCACTTCCGAGTCCGTGACCGAAGGCCACCCCGACAAAGTGGCCGACCAGATTTCCGACGCCATTCTGGACGCCATCATCGGCCAGGACGAGAACGCCCGCGTGGCATGCGAAACCCTTGTCACCACCGGCATGGCCTTCATTGCCGGCGAGATTTCCACCACCGCTTTCGCCGACTTCCCGGAAATCGTCCGGGCCACCATCAAGGATATCGGCTACTGCAGTTCCGACACCATGGGCTTTGACTGGCAGACCTGCGCGGTCATCTCTTCCATCGACAAGCAGTCCCCGGACATCGCCCAGGGCGTTGACCGCACCAAACCCGAAGATCAGGGCGCGGGAGACCAGGGCATGATGTTCGGTTTCGCCACCAACGAGACCCCCACGCTCATGCCCACCCCGATCTACTATGCCCACAAGCTGTCCCGTCGCCTGACCTACGTGCGCAAGGAAGGCATTCTCGATTTCCTGCGCCCCGACGGCAAGACCCAGGTCTGCGTCCAGTTCGACAACGGCAAGCCCGTGCGCATCGACAACGTGGTCGTCTCCTCCCAGCATGACGAAAGCATCGCCTACTCCGACCTCAAGGAAGCCATCCTGCAAGAGGTCATCATGAAGACCCTGCCCGAAGAGCTGATCGACGAGACCCTCAAGACCTATATCAACCCCACCGGCCGTTTCGTCATCGGCGGCCCGGTCGGCGATTGCGGGCTCACCGGCCGCAAGATCATCAACGACACCTACGGCGGTGCCGGTGCCCATGGCGGCGGCGCCTTCTCCGGCAAAGACCCGTCCAAGGTGGACCGTTCCGGCGCATACATGGCCCGCTACGTGGCAAAGAACGTTGTGGCCTCCGGCCTGGCCGACATGTGCGAAGTCCAGATCGCCTACGCCATCGGCGTGGCCCAGCCCGTATCCGTGGTCGTTTGTTCCCGCGGCACCGGCCAGGTGTCCGACGAACAGTTGACCAAGGCCGTGACCGAAGTCTTTGACATGCGCCCCTACTACATCCAGGAGCGCCTCAAGCTGCGCCGTCCCATCTTCCAGAAAACCACCAACTACGGCCATTTCGGCCGCGAGCTGCCCGAGTTCACCTGGGAACAGACCGACGCCGTGGACGATCTCCGCACGGCCTGCAAGATCTAACGCCACCCGCAGAAAACGCTGTAAAAGGCCCGGTACGACACCTGTCGTACCGGGCCTTTTTATTGCCGCTTGAACACACCCCTCAGATCAATCACAGTATCCCGTATCGTCCCGGCACAGGTCCGCGCACAGGATGCGGTGCCTGCCGCTGCTCTTGTGGTAGAACACATGGGAGATGGTGATGCACAGGTTGCCGGAGGCCAAGGATATGTAGGGGCGGGTGGTGAACTTTTCCAGCCCTGCCTGGATGGGTAGAAAATACTCCTTCAGCGAGTGGTCCGCGCCGTTGTGGGCCGGCTCGTACAAAAAACGTTTGCTGGTCTTGAGCCGGAAAGGATTGCACAGGGTGTCCGATGTCTGCATGCCCTTCATGTCCAGAACGTAAAGGCACTCCACGCTGTCATTGGCTTCGACGAAACGTGCCAGGGCCAGGTCGATGTTTTTGGCCGGGGTCTCGGCAAGGGTCTGACACATGGTCAGCACCGTCAGGTCGTAACTGGAATACAGGCGCTTGTCGTCGGCGATCTGCTGCGTACGCTTTTCCCGATGCCTCTCGGCCAGGGCATCCACCTTGGAAGCCATGCCGGGCACCGCGTCCAGGCCGGGCGCGGGCCGGGCGAAATAAAATCCCTGAAAGACATCTACACCGTTGCCGAGCAAACACATAGCCTCTTCGGCGGTCTCCACGCCCTCGGCCAGAACCAGGCACCCCAACCGGTTGGACATCTGAACAAAACTGCGCACCACTTCAAGCTTGTGGAACTGTTCGTTGACTCCGCTGATAAGGGTCCGATCAAGCTTGATGACGTCAGGCTTGAGCATGGGAATGCGGTCGAGATTGGAAAACCCGGCCCCCACATCGTCAAGGGCTATAAGAAAATCGTGCTTGCGATAGAAATCAACGAAGGCCAAAAGCGCATCCATGTCCTCGCATCGGGATTCAATGATTTCGATGATCACGTTACTGGGGCTGATGCCGCATCGGGCGACCAGGTTGAGCAGATGATTCGAGCCGCGCGTCTCCTCGTTGATACAGGAGGCGTCGATATTCATGGACAACATCAGGCTCTTGTCTTTTCGGTGCAGGGCCGCGAATGATTCCGCAGCGTTCGTTCGGCAGGCCCGATCCAGGGCGAGCCGGGATGCCTTGTCCCGGGCCTGCTCGAACAGCAGGGTTGGAGGTATGATTTCTCCGCTTTCGGGGTCGAATCCTCTACTCAACGCCTCCAACCCGACAACGGCCTTCCGCTTGAGGGATACCTGGGGCTGGAAGTGGGTAACCAAAAAATGTTTTGCAATAATCTCGTGTATATCCGGCACGGGGGTCAACTCTGTAATTCCTTTGGATTGCATCACGACTGTCCTGATCGGGTTCCCGTGCATGCGGCTTTCACATAAGGCCGGGGCGGTCCAAGAGCACCGCCCCGGGCATATATGATTGTCGCAATCCGATGCTAGAGGATACCGTCTTCGCCGGTCCTGATACGCAGGGCCTTGTTGAGGTCGGAGACGAAGATCACGCCGTCTCCCTCGGAACCCGTCTGCCCGGAGGTCAGGATGGCCTCAAGGGCCTTGGCTTCAAAGTCGTCGTTGACGCCGATTTCGAGGCGGACTTTCTTGAGCAGGTTCACTTCCATCTGCACGCCGCGGTAGGTCTCGGTAAACCCTTTCTGACGGCCCGAGCCGAGGACATTGGTCACGGACAGGGAGTAGATCTCCTTGGCGTAAAGGGCCTGCTTCACGTCGTTGAGCTTTTCGGGCCTGATGTATGCTATGATGAGCTTCATTTTCTTTATCTCCTTTAATGATCTGGTTACGCTTCGACTACTCGTTGCTGAAGAGCTGGAAGCCGTTGTAGGACTCGGAGCCGTGTTCGGCGATATCAAGCCCCTTGAGCTCGTCTTCCTTTTCAACCCGGAGGCCGAAGATGCTCTTGACTATGGACATGAGGATGAAACCGGCGCCGAAGGCCCATATGAAGAAGACGCCCGCACCGAGCAACTGCACGCCGAGCTGGGCCGTGCCGCCGCCGAAGAACAAACCGCCGTCGGTATTGAACAGGCCGCAGGCAATGGTTCCCCAGGCACCGCAGACACCGTGGACTGAAGAAGCACCGACGGGATCATCAATCTTGAGAACCTTGTCGATGAATTCGATGGACAGAACCACCAGCACACCGGCGACAAGACCAATGATGATGGAAGAACCGGGAGTGACCGTGGCGCAGGGGGCGGTGATACCGACCAGTCCGGCCAGCGCGCCGTTCATGGACATGGAGATGTCGGGCTTGCCGAAACGGAACCAGGATATGACCATGGCGCCGAGCACGCCGCCGCAAGCGGCCAGGGAGGTGTTCATGGCTATCAGGCCGATGGTGTTGTCGGCAGTGGTGGTGGAACCGGGGTTGAAGCCGAACCAGCCGAACCAGAGAATGAACACGCCCAGACCAGCCAGGGGGATGTTGTGACCGGGAATGGCCTTGGCCTTGCCGTCTTCGGTGTACTTGCCGATACGGGGACCGAGCACCAGGGCACCGGCCAGGGCGATCCAGCCACCCACGGAGTGGACAACGGAGGAACCGGCGAAGTCGCAGAAACCAAGGGCTTCGAGCCAACCGGCACCGTCGTCGCCCAACCACAGGGAGCCCCAGGCCCAATGGCCGGAGATGGGGTAGATCAGGCCGGAGATCACAATGGACACCAGGATGTAGCTGCCGAATTTGGTACGTTCGGCCATGCCGCCGGAAACGATGGTGGCCGCAGTGGCGGCGAACACGGACTGGAAGAACCAGAACGTGTAGGTCCACATCATCTCGCTTTCACCAACGCCGGACAGGGCGTAACCGGAAGTGCCGATGAACCCGCCTGCATCCAGGCCGAACATGACGGCGAAACCGAACAGGAAGAAAACGATGGAACCCGCGGAAAAATCCAGGAAGTTCTTCATCATGATGTTGCCCGCAGACTTGGCGCGGGTAAAACCAGCCTCAACACAGGCGAAACCGGCCTGCATGATCATGACCAGGCAGGCCGCAATCAGGGTCCAAAGGATGTTGGCATTGGACTGCGTCAGGTACTCCACCTCTTCAGCATAGGCAAAGGTGGGGGCCAGGGCTGCTACCAATACGGCCGCTCCCATGGCGAACCTCTTGGAAACATGGATCGGGGACTTTCTCAAAAACATTTCAGTACTCCTCTTTGAATGGAATGCGTTACTAACCTGCACTCCCTCTATCAAGAGTCGTGCCAAACTGCGTTTGCATTGCTATTAGTGTAAAAAACATACAATTGTAGTTTTTTATTGTTCATAATTTTTTCATTTTTGTAATAAATTACATTTTTGAAGTATGATTTTTACACCAAAATTGTCAAAATGTATAAAATTGTAAAACTACCACAAAAATGACCGGCGGTCGCAAATATTATGGATAAACACGCTATCTATCTAAAATAATGATAAATTTTTTTGTTGACTAAATTTCCTGCTGCATGTAGCTATAGTGTCTATGAACGCCACCACAGTTTCCAACGCATACTTTTCCAACTTTTACTTTTGGTATTGGTATAACCACGCTCGCGGGCTTGGAAGAGGTGCTGTGTAACCTGTTGGTGGATCACACAAGCTGAAAAGAACTTCTTCAAGGGCCGCGGGCGAAAGCCGGCGGCCCTTGTTTTTTATCCGTCGGCTGATACCCGGGCACTTGGAGGAAAACCCCTCAAAGGAGAAAGATCATGCACATCGGAAAAGCAATCAGGCTGGAACGAATTTTCAACCGAAATACCGGCCGCACCATAGTGGTGCCCATGGACCACGGCGTAACCGTCGGCCCCATAGACGGACTGGTGGACATGCGCCAGGCCGTGGGCAAGGTGGTTGAAGGCGGAGCCAACGCCGTCATCGAGCACAAGGGATTGGTCCGTTGCGGCCACCGTGCCAAGGGCAAGGACATCGGACTCATCGTCCACCTGTCCGCTTCCACGACCCTGTCTCCGTTCCCCAATGCCAAATCCCTGGTGGCAAGCGTCGAGGACGCCATCCGTCTCGGCGCGGACGCCATCTCCATCCACTGCAACCTGGGCGACGAGACCGAAGCGGCCATGTTGAACGATTTCGGCAAAATATCCTCTGACGCCGCCAACTGGGGCATGCCCCTGCTGGCCATGGTCTATGCCCGAGGCCCCAAGGTAAAAAACGAATACGCCCCTGAAATCGTGGCCCACTGCGCTCGTGTGGGTACCGAACTGGGCGCGGATGTGGTCAAGGTCAACTACACCGGCGACATCAAATCCTTCACCCACGTATGCGACTCCTGCTGTGTCCCCGTCGTCATCGCCGGTGGCCCGAAACTTGACAGCACCGAAGCATTCCTTCAGATGGTGCAGGACTCCCTGGAAGCCGGCGGCGCTGGATTGTCCGTTGGACGCAACGTTTTCCAACATGAAAACCCGACCCGCCTGGTGGAGGCTCTCAACATGGTCGTCCATGGCGACGAGTCCGTTGAAACCGCTCTCAAGCATCTTAACGGTTAATGGAAGCAGCAATGAAAAAAGTCATTTTCAAATCCGTCCCCTTTGACAAGAACCTGATCACCCTGGCCCTTGAATCCGGCGTTGACGCCGTCATGGTCGAGAAGGACCAGGTCAAGGGAGTGCAAGCCCTGGGCCGGGTGACCGTCATCACCCCCGAAGACATGCCAGTGGTCGAACTGACCAAAAAGGCGGACGAAGACGTGGCCGTCAAGGGAATCCAGGCAGGCAACAACGTGGTCCTCAAAAAGGGGTGGGAGATCATCCCGGTGGAAAACATCCTGGCCCAGGTGGACAACCTGGCCCTGGAATGCGAAAACCTGGACCGGGCCATCCTGGCCGCCGGTATCCTGGAGCGCGGCTGCGACACCATCGTGGTCCTGCCCGAAGGGGCGGCTGATCTGAAACAGATCGTATCCGAACTCAAACTCTCGCAGGGCACCATGGACCTCCAAACCGCCACCGTCACCGCCATAGAATCCGCAGGACTGGGCCACCGCGTCTGCGTGGACACCATATCCATGCTCAAAAAAGGCCAGGGCATGCTCATCGGCAACTCCAGCGCCTTTTCCTTTCTGGTACACGCAGAGACCGAATCCAATCCTTACGTGGCCGCGCGCCCCTTCCGGGTCAATGCGGGGGCGGTTCACGCCTACGCCCAAATGCCCGGCGACAAGACCACCTATCTTGAAGAGCTGGCAGCCGGGACCGACGTGCTCATCGTGGGGGCCGACGGCACCACCTCCCTGGCCACGGTCGGCCGCGTCAAGGTGGAGGTCCGCCCCATGCTGCTCATCACGGCGGAAGTGAAGACCTCCCAAGGCACCAAGACCGGCCAGGTCTTCCTGCAAAACGCCGAGACCATCCGCGTGGTTTCCGACAAGGGCGAACCGGTCTCTGTGGTCACCTTGCAGGTGGGCGACAGGATCATGGTCAAGACAGACGAGGCAGGCCGCCACTTCGGCATGCGCATCAAGGAAGAAATCAAGGAAGGCTAGTCCTTCACTGGAGTTGCGTCATGGCTGATAAAGCTGACAAAAACGATATACCCGACCTTGGCGAACTGCGAGAATCCATCGACGCCATCGACAAGAAGATAGTGGACCTGCTCAATAAGCGCGCCGAGGTGAGCCTCGGTGTGGGCCGGTACAAGGCGGCCAGGAATGAGGCCATCTACAAGCCCTTCCGCGAGCAGGAGGTCATGGACAAGATAGCGGATTCCAGCCCCGGCCCCCTGCCGGACAAACACCTGCGCACCATCTACCGGGAGATCATGAGTTCCTCGCGCCATCTGCAACGGCCCGAGCGCGTGGTCTACCTCGGTCCCGAGGGCACGTTCTCCTACTTTGCAGCCATTGAGCATATGGGTTCCGCCGCGTCCCTCACGCCCAAGTCCAACTTCGAAGACATCTTCCGGGCCGTGGCCGAGGAAGGGGCCGAACTGGGCGTCATCCCGCTGGAGAATTCCATCGAGGGCACCGTGGGCCAGGTGGTGGACCTGTTCATGAAGTACAAGGTCTACATCCAGGCCGAGGTGTTCAGCCGCATCAGTCATTCCCTCATCTCCCATGCCGAAAAGGTGGAGGACGTGGAGGTCATTTACTCCCACCCGCAACCGCTGGGCCAATGCCGGGACTGGCTGCGGACCCACCTGCGTGACGTGCCGACCATCCCCATGGAATCCACGGCCGAGGCCGCCGAAGTGGTGGCCGGAAAAAAAGCGGCCGCCGTGGTCGGCCACATCAAGCTGGCGGACATGCACGGCATGAACGTGCTGGCCCAATCCATCGAAGATCTGCCCGACAATTGGACCCGGTTCCTGATCATCGGCGCGGCCCCGTCCCAGGAGGACAAGCGCGACAAGACCTCCATCCTGTTCACCCTGCCCAACCGGCCCGGTGCGCTGGCCCGCGTGCTCACCACCATGGCCCACCAGGGCATCAACATGACAAAACTCGAATCCCGCCCGTTCAGAGGCGAGAAATGGAGATATGTCTTCTTCGCCGACCTGGCCTGCGACCTCGGCGGAGAACGCTATCAGGACGTGCTCGAAGACATCCGGGACCAGTGCCATACCCTGCGCGTCCTGGGAACATACCCAACCCAGGAGGAACTGTAATGTCCAAGGACCCGATCATCATAAACGCTCCGGCCAGCAAATCCCTGTCCCATCGGACGCTCATCGCTGCTGCGCTGGCAAAGGGCGTGTCCGAGATATCGTCCGCGCTGGACTCCGACGACATCACCCGCACACGGGGTTGCCTGACGGCCTGCGGTGCCAGGATCGAGGAAACAGGCGGAAAGCTCGTGGTCACGGGCATGGAAGACGGCCCCAAGGGCGGCAATGCCGACGGCAAGCACAAGGAAGAAGCGCCCCATGAACTGTTCATGCACGAATCCGGCACCACCTGCCGACTCATGACCGCCGTGGCCGCTGCCGGGCACGGAACCTTTCGCATCCACGGCGCACCCAGAATGCACGAACGGCCCATGGCCGAACTGGTGAACGCCCTGACCGGACTCGGCTCAAAATTTACGTTCGAAGCAAAAGAGGGGTTCCTCCCCTTTGTCATGACCAGCAAGGGCTACGCGAAGAAAACCGTGGAAATCACCCTGGAAGAAAGCAGCCAATACCTCTCCGGCCTGCTCCTGGGCGCCCCCCTTGCCGCACATGAGACCACCATCACCGTGACCGGCAGGAAGGCCGTATCCTGGCCTTACGTGGCCCTGACCCTGCGCATAATGGAAGATTTCAAGGCCGGCTTCAGCGTCGAGGTCAAGGAAGGCCGGACCTGGAAAGCCCTGCCCTGGCGTTCGGTCAAGAACGTGACCCCCGGCAAGATCCGCTTCATCGTCCAGCCCACCGGGTACGAGAACACCGACTATCGGGTGGAAGGCGACTGGTCCAACGCCAGCTACTTCCTGGCAGCCGGAGCCGTGGGCAAACGCCCTGTGCTGATCAAGGGGTTGGCCGCCGACTCGCTTCAGGGCGACCGGGCCATCATGGACATACTCAGCCAGATGGGCGCGAGCATCAAGGTCAACTTTGACGGCATCCTGGTGGAGCCGAGCAGGCTCAGGGGCGTCCATGTGGACATGGGCCGCTGCCCGGACCTGGTGCCGACCGTGAGCGCGGTGGCGGCCTTTGCCTCCACGCCGACAACCATCGAGAACGTGGCCCATCTGCGCATCAAGGAGACCGACCGGCTGGCGGCCTGCGCCACTGAAGTGGCCCGCACCCAGTGCGAAACCGAAACCACCAGCGATTCGCTGATCATCAGGCCGGGCCGTCTGCCCAAGGGGCATCCGGTCAATTTCACCACCTACGGCGACCACCGCATGGCCATGTCCATGTCCCTGTTCGAACTGGGCGGGCTGAAGGTCACCCTTGACAATCCGGCATGCGTCGGCAAATCATTCCCCGGCTTCTTTGACGAATGGAAGAAGATCACCGGATAACTCGAACGGATCGACTCATGTCAGCAGGAATATACAAGATCACCATCGTGGGTGCCAATGGCCAGATGGGTGGGCTCTTCGCTAGAGACTTTACCCAACTCGGCCTCAAGGTGACGCAGCTCAACCGCCCCTTCACGGATGACGATGTCCGTGAAGCGCTGCACGGTTGCGACCTGCTCCTGCTCAGTGTGCCGGTGACCGCAATGGATGCGGTGCTGGATCGGATGCTGCCCCACCTGACCCCGCCGACCATCCTCTGCGATGTCGGTTCCGTGAAGGTGCTCCCGCTCAAGGCCATGCTCGACCGGTACGATGGCCCGGTGGTGGGTACCCACCCGCTCTTCGGTCCGGTCATCCCGGACGGTTTCGAACCCAAGGTGGCGATCATGCCCGGCCATGAAGACGATGTGGATGCTGCAGTTGCCGTGGCAGCCCTGTTCAAGCGTTGCGGTTACCACTGCTTCGCGTCCACACCCCAGGAACACGACCGTGCAATGGCCTTCGTACAGGGGCTGAATTACACGACCACCGTGGCGTATCTGGCCGCTGCCAGAGACGTTGACGGCATTGAAAATTTCGTGACCCCGTCCTTTCAGCGCAGGCTGGACTCGGCGGCCAAGATGCTGACCAAGGATACCGAATTGTTCGAAGTCATCTCCGAGGCCAACCCCTACATGCAGGAAGTCAGCCGCAAATACATGTCCTATCTGAGCCTGGCCGCAGGCGGCGATCTCGATCTGCTGGCCGACCGGGCGCAGTGGTGGTGGCGTAGCGACGAAACATATTAATGGGGTGCGGCACATTGCCGGGCACACGATTACATTTGTAACCGAAGCCGCACCCCGACCAAGGGTGCGGTTTCATTATTTTTAGGGAGAAACACCATGAACGGTACGTGAAAGAAATCTGAAAACAGGAAGAAAATCAAAGGGTGGCAGGTCATCCCTCGCCCCTATCATTAAAAGCTCTAAAAAAACGTGAGGCTTTGGAGACGATGCTATTTCGTCGCCGCAAAAAGCCGCACCAAGGATAGAACCATGGAAAAAATCATTCTCACGCAGCACGGCAAATGGATGCCTGCCGACGTGCAAACGACCATCTCCCTCTATATGGGCCTGGTGGGCGACCAACCCGGCATCCTGCTGGAATCGGCAGAGGTGGACGGACGCCTCGGCCGATACTCCCTCATCGCCTTCGACTACCGGCTCATGCTCCATCCCGTGGACGGCAAGCTGGTGGTGGACGTCAACGACGACCGCCTGGCCCCGCTCAAGGAGCTGGAGGGCATGGACTACCTCCCCGGCATCAAAAAGGCCGTGGAGATGCTCTCCATCAAACAGGAGACGACAGGCGGCAATGTCCGCGACGGCCTGCCCGGTCTGACCCGAGGCCTCTACGGCTATTTCGGTTACGGTGTGGCAGGCATGTTCGAGCGCAAGCTGACCGAGGTGTGCAAACCGGCCAATGCCGAAGCATGTCTGGTCCTGCCCGGCCAGTTGGTACTGTTCGACCACCTGCGCCATTCATGCTGCTACCTGAGCCTTGACAAAGGAGCCACGCCCATGCCCGCCCCCATCCAATGGGGCGCAGACCTGACCGCTCCCGAGGTCGGGAAGCCCAAGGTGTATCCCGAAAAAGAAGAATACATGGCCGGTGTGGAACGATGCAAAGAACTGATCGCAGAGGGCGAATGCATTCAGGTGGTCCTGTCCACCCACTTCTCCGTGCCGCTGCCGGATGAGCCATTCAAGATTTACCGCCGCCTCAGGCAGGCCAACCCCTCCCCGTTCATGTTCTACATGAAATTCCCGGACTGCCCGTCCATGGGCAAGACCTGCGGCACCACCCTGCTCGGCTCCTCGCCCGAGATGATGGTCCGGTCCGCCGCCGGACAGCTTGAGGTACGCCCCATTGCCGGTACACGCTGGAGGGGCGAAACCGAAAAGGAAGACATCCGCCTGGAAGAGGAACTGCTGGCCGATCCCAAGGAGCGGGCCGAGCACGTCATGCTCGTGGACCTGGGCCGCAACGACCTGGGCCGCATATCCAAGCCCGGCACGGTCACAGTGGAAAAATTCATGAACGTCGAACGGTTCTCTCACGTCATGCACCTCACTTCCTATGTGGAAGGCGAACTCAAGGACGGGTTGGACGGCGTGGACGTGCTCCAGGCGACCTTCCCGGCGGGAACCCTGTCCGGCGCACCCAAGATCAGGGCCATGGAAATCATCGCCGAGCTGGAGCCTCAGGACCGTGGTCCCTATGGCGGCTGCATCGGCTGGATGGGCCTGGACAACGGCGTTGTCTCCCTGGACACGGGCATCACCATCCGGTCCATGTGGATTCGCGACGGCCAGTGCCATTGGCAGGCAGGCGCGGGAATCGTCTACGATTCCGATCCCGAAGCCGAATGGAACGAATGCCACAACAAGGCCCGCGTGATCCTCGAAGTCATCACAGGAAAGGGAGGCACCGATGTTTTTGCTGATCGATAATTTCGACTCCTTCACCTTCAATCTGGTGCAGGCCTTCCAACAGCTCGGTGCCGACCCGGTAGTCATCCGCAACGACCGCGAAAAGGTCCTGGAGCTGGCCGAAAGCGGCACCCTGGAACGGGTCTGCCTCTCTCCCGGCCCGAGCAACCCGCAGAACGCGGGCTTCTGCCTGGAATTCCTGGCCCGGCTGCCCAAGGAAGTTCCGGTGCTCGGCGTCTGCCTGGGCCACCAGACCCTGGGGCATTTTGCGGGAGCGCCCGTGGAGCGCGCCGAACGCATCATGCACGGCAAGACCTCCGAGGTGGTGCACGAGGGCCAGGGCATATTCCATGGGCTGCCTTCGCCGTTCACGGTCTGCCGCTACCATTCGCTCATTGTCCCGGCCGAAAAGGCCGCCGACAGGATCGAGGTCACGGCCCGGACCCGGCGGGGCGAAATCATGGGGCTCCAGTACAGGGACCGCCCCTGGCACGGAGTCCAGTTCCACCCGGAATCCATCCTCACCCCGGACGGCCCCAAGCTCCTCCAGAACTTCCTGAACCTGAAAGGATACATATCATGACCATTTCCGAAATACTCGAATTGCTGGCCCAGAGACAGCCGCTGAGCGACGAACAGGCGGACTTCATGTTCACCAAGCTCATGGACGGTGACATGACCGAGGCCCAGACCGGCGCCTTCCTCATGGGACTGCGCGCCAAGGGTGAGGACTCCACGGACCTGGCGGCAGGCGTGCGGGCAGGCCTGGCCCATGCCAACAAGATTCCCGGCTTTGACGGCAACCGCAGTGAGCCGGTAGTGGACACCTGCGGTACGGGCGGCGACGGCCAGTGCTCCTTCAACAACTCCACGGCAGTCTCCCTGTTCCTGGCGGACATGGGATACACCGTCGCCAAGCACGGCAACCGCGCCCTGTCCTCCTCCTGCGGCTCTGCCGATGCCCTGGAAGCGCTAGGCATTCCCCTGAACCAGACGCCCGATGAAGCAGCCGCCGGACTGGCACGGTACAACTTCGCCTTTCTCTTCGCGCCTGCCTATCACCCCGCCTTCAAACATGTCATGCCCGTGCGCCAGCAACTCGGCATCCGAACACTGTTCAACTTCATGGGCCCCCTGCTCAACCCGGCCCGACCCTCCCACCAACTTATGGGCGTGGGAGACCCCACCAAGCTGGAACTGATGGGAGAAACCCTGCTCCTGACCGGCGTGAAACGCGCCTTGATCTTTGCGGGAGCCGGAGGCTTCGATGAACTGACCACCTGGGGCGTGAACCGGGGCTACGTGATCCGGGACGGAATCATGGAAAAGACCACCGTCAACGGCGAGCTGCTCGGTTTCGCCAAGCACGACCCCAAGGACGTGATGGTTTCCGGCAAGGACGATGCCGTGGCCAAACTGAAGGATATCCTGGCCGGAAAAGGCCCCAGGGCCATGATGGACATGGCGGCCCTGAACCTGGCAGGGTGCCTCCATCTTTTAGGCAAGGGGTGCATGGCGGATTGCGCCGACATGGCCCGCGACGTGGTAAACACAGGACTTACCAAAGGAATTCCCTATGTTGGATAAATTCAGAGAAGCGAAACAGCTCGAAATAGATTCCCTGCGCAAGGACTTCATAGACGGTCGTATCCCCGCCCTCTATCGTGGAGAACGCCCTTCGTTTGTAGATGCCGTCAAGGCCAAGGGGCCAGGGGCCGTCATTGCCGAATTCAAACCGGCCAGCCCGAGCAAGGGCATCCTGCGCGAAAGCCTGAACCCCCTTGATTTCGCTGACATGTACGCTGCCAACGGCGCTGCCGCCATTTCCGTGCTGACCGAACACAAGTACTTTCACGGCACCCCGGACTTCCTCTTCATGATGAGCCAGCCCGGTGTCCCGCTTTTGCGCAAGGACTTCATCTTCGATCCGCTCCAGGTGGCCATGACGGCAAGCAGCCCGGCCTCTGCCGTGCTGCTCATCGCCCGCATGTGCGACGACGCCACCCACCTGCAACAGCTCATCGAAATCAGCCGCATGTCCGGCCTGGCTCCGGTGGTGGAAATCTTTGACCAGGATGACCTGGACCTGGCCCGCAAGGCCGGGGCAGACATCATCCAGGTGAACAACCGCGACCTGGACACCCTTGAGATATCCCTGGATCAAGGCCGCCGTTTCGTCAAACAGAAGCAGGACCAAGAATTGTGGATCTGCGCCAGCGGCGTCTCGCAGCGGTCGCAGGTGGAAGAGATGGCCGGGCTCGGATTCGACGCCGTGCTCATCGGCACCTGCCTCATGGAAGCGGAAGATCCCGGTGCCAAGCTGGCCGAACTGACCGGAGCAATGTAGATGCCACGCCCCCTGGTCAAAGTCTGCGGCATGACCCGCATGGAAGACGTCAGGCTCTGCGTCGATCTCGGCGTGGATCTGCTCGGTTTCATCTTCCACTCCAAAAGCCCGCGCAACGCGGACCCCGACTTCGTGGCCTCGGTCAAGACCGGCAAGGTCACCAAGGTCGGCGTGTTCGTGGACCAGACCGCGGACGAGGTCATGGGAATAATGGACCGGTGCGGACTGCACGCGGCCCAACTGCACGGCGGCCAGGACGTGAACTACTGCTGGCAGATCGGCCCCGACCGGGTCATTCGTGCCTTCTGGCCCGACACCTACAACTCGCCCCAGGCACTGTCCCGCGACCTGGACAACTACTCCGAGGTCTGCGGCCACTTCCTGCTTGACGCAGGGGGCAAAGGCCAGGGCGGCACAGGCAAGACCATTGATTTCAGCATCCTCCAAGATATTGAAATACAAACACCTTGGTTCTTGGCAGGCGGCTTAGGGCCGGACAACATACGGACTGCCCTGGCAGTTAATCCCCCCGGCCTGGATATCAACTCCGGGGTGGAGGCCGCACCGGGCATCAAGGACGAAACAAAGCTGCGGGAAGTGTTCAAGATTCTCGCGGAAATGGAATAAGGACGCATCATGAAAAAAGGTTATTTCGGCGACTTCGGCGGCCAGTTCATCCCCGAACTGCTCATGCCGCCCCTGATCGAACTTGAAGAGGCCATGGAATCCATCCTCCCCACCGAGGAGTTTCAGACGCGCTTCACCAATATGCTCAAGGAAAACGTGGGCCGTCCCTCGGCCATCACATACTGCCCCAACCTGTCCAAGGACCTCGGCCTGGACCTGTGGCTCAAGCGCGAAGATCTGAATCATTCGGGCGCGCACAAGATCAACAACACCCTGGGACAGGGGCTGCTCGCCAAGATGATGGGCAAGGACGTGCTCCTGGCAGAAACCGGCGCGGGTATGCACGGCGTGGCCACCACGGTCGCCGCCGCCATGCTCGACATGAAGGCGGTCATCTACATGGGCGCCACCGACATCGTGCGCCAGGCCCCCAACGTCAACCGCATGCGGCTCATGGGCGCGGAGATCGTGTCCGTGGAATCCGGCACCAAGACCCTCAAGGACGCCATCAACGAGGCGCTCCGGCGCTGGCTCTCCGACCAGGAGAACACCCATTACTGTTTCGGTACCGCTGCCGGACCGCACCCCTTCCCGACCCTGGTCCGCCAGTTCCAGCAGATCATCTCCAAGGAGGCGCGCCAGCAGTTCATGGACCGCAATGAAGGCGCACTGCCCGACGTGGTCGTGGCCTGCGTGGGCGGCGGGTCCAACGCCATCGGCATGTTCCACAATTTCATCCCGGATACGTCCGTCAAACTCGTGGGCGTGGAAGCCGCCGGAACGGGCGAACCGGGCTGTGACAGCTCCGCCCCGCTCGACCACGGCACCGACGGCATACTGCACGGCACCCTGAGCAAGCTGCTCCAGACCGAAGACGGCCAGATCATGCCCTCGCACTCCGTGGCTCCCGGCCTGGACTACCCCGGCGTGGGTCCGGAGCACGCTCACCTGCATGCAACCGGACGCGGCACCTACGTGACCATCAATGACAGCCAGGCCATCAACGCCTTCAAGGTACTGTCCCGGCGCGAAGGCATCATCCCGGCCCTGGAATCCTCCCATGCCGTGGCCTATGCCATCGAGAACAGGGACGCGCTCAAGGGCAAGTCCGTGCTCGTCTGCCTGTCAGGACGCGGCGACAAGGACCTCGGCATACTCGATCAGATTTTATAGAGGATGCCTCCGGCGGCCAAAGAACCTTTTGAAAAAGGTTCTTTGGAATCTCCAAAACTTTTTGGCGCGCGTTGCGACGTCAACGACAATAAAAGGGGTACCTAATGAACCCAATGCAAATAAAGATAGAAGAAGCGAATAAACAGGGGAAAGTCGGCCTCATTCCATTCCTGCCTGCCGGTTTTCCGAACCGGGAGCAGTTCTGGAAGGAGCTGGCCGAACTGGACGCCGCAGGCGCATCCGTCATCGAGATCGGCATGCCCTTCTCCGACCCCGTGGCCGACGGCCCGGTAGTGGAAAAGGCGTCCCTCAAATGCCTTGAGGACGGCATCAACCTTGAGTGGATTCTCACGGAACTCAAGAAACGCAAAGGCCAGTTCAAGGCAGCCCTGCTGCTCATGGGCTACCTGAACCCGGTCTACCAGTACGGGCTGGACACGTTCGCCGCCGACTGCGAAGCTGCCGGGGTCTCCGGCCTGATCATCGCGGACATGCCCCACGAGGAATCCCAGTTCGTCAAGGACGCCCTCACCCCGCACGGCATCTCCCTGGTGCCCCTGGTCGGCCTGAACACCACCAGGGAACGCATGAAACTCTACGCTCAAGGCGCACAGGGCTTCTGCTACTTCGTGTCCGTGCTCGGCACCACCGGCCAGCGCGAATCCCTGCCCGCCCGGATCAAAGAAAAACTCGCGGAAGCCAAGGAAGTCTTCGACATTCCCATCGCCCTCGGTTTCGGCATCAAGCACCCGGACCAGCTCAAGGAATTCGAAGGACTCATGGACGCCGCCGTGTTCGGCTCCGCACTCATCACCCACATCCAATCCGGCAAATCCAGCGACTCCTTCATGGAACCCTGGAAATAAAAACGTCTCCGACGGCCAGAGGGGGAACCTCTTGAAAGAGGTTCCCCCTCTGGCCTCCCCCTTCTAAACTTCTTGTTGCCGCCTTCGGCGGGGTAATCTCCGACCCTCTTTCCCCCAAAAAATGGAGCGCCTTGGGTGCGCCACGCACCCAACAGCGGCTCTCTTCCCCGATGTCTTGCTGACGAAGCAGTCCGATAACGCGATGAGGCTTTCGAGAGTGGTGCAGCTGTGCATTTTCTCGGGCGCAGCCCAACCGGAGGCGTAGCCTGGCTACGGTGAGGATTGGGCAAAGCCCGAAAAATGTGCAGATGCGCCGCTATCGGAAGCCGCCCCCCTCCCTTCTTCTTGCCACTCCTCCCCGAATATTATACTTCATGCCGGTTATGACTTCACCCCAAGACAGATATTCTCCCCGGCTGGACCTGTTGGCGCTGCTGCTTATTGCTGCCTCTTTTGCCGTGCGCTACTGGTTCGTGGCTTCGGGCCAGTTGAATCTGGTGCAGGACGAGGCGCAGTATTGGGATTGGATTCGGCGGCCGCAATTATCTTATTATTCCAAGGGACCGCTCATTGCCTGGATGATCGCCGCGTGGACCCAGATCTTCGGCAACACCGAACTGGGCGTGCGCTTCGGATCGATACTGGGCATGACCGGCATCCAGGCCGCGCTGTATGTGGGCGTGTCTCGCGTCTGGCGGGAGTACCGGCTGGCGATCTTCGTGCTGTTCGTGGCCGCCACCATGCCGCTGCTGAACGGGCTTGGCATCCTGGCCACCACGGACAACCCGCTCATTTTCTGCTGGACCGTGGCCTTTTTCGCCCTGGCTGCGGCCACCCGCAATGAACCTGATTACACGCCGTCCGACTGGCCTTTCGTCATATTGGCCGTGTGCGTGGCAATGGGCACCCTGGCCAAGTACATGATGCTCGCCTTTCTGGGGCTGGGTCTCGTATACGCACTGATATTGCACTTTCGCGGGCAGTTGCCGCCCCGGTTCTGGTGGCGTTTTCTGCTGGCCTCGCTCATCGGCTCCATCATCGGCCTGGCCCCCATCGTGGCCTGGAACATCGACAATGACTGGGTTGCCTACAAGCATGTAGCCAAACTTTCCACGGGCGTGGGCAACAGCAAGGCCCTGTCGTTACGCATCGGTCCATTTTTCGAGATGCTCGGCGCACAGATCGGCCTCCTGGCCCCCTGGTGGTTCCTGGCCATCATGGCGGGCACCCGAACCGCCTGGAAAAAATCCTGGCTCGGCCCCATAGGCCGGTTCGACGCCGTATACCGGCGCGACCTCCTGTCCATGCTCTTTTTCTGGCCCCTGTGGGGCATCCTCACGTTCAAGGCGCTGGTGTCGAAAGTGGAAGCCAACTGGACCGCCGCCGCCTTCATGGGCGGCGCCCTGCTCGGCGGTATGGCCCTCAAGCAATGGTGGGAAGCCCCCACGCGCAAGCCGCGCGGCAAAGTCATCCTGGCCACTCTCGCCCTGATCATGACCGGAATCATCTTTGCTTCACCGCTCGCCCCCGTGCCGGACGACCTGAATCCCACCCACCGCCTCAAGGGGTGGTCCAATCTGGGCCTGAAAGTGGACGAACTCATGCGAACCGAGTTCGACAACCCGGCGAAAGTCTTTGCCATGTCCGACAATTACGGCTTCACTTCAGAGCTGGCCTTCTACCTTCCGGGGCAGCCGATCACCTATTGCTCCTGGACGGAACCGCGGCGCATGAACCAGTACGACCTCTGGCCCAGCCCGGCTGCTGACAAAATCGGATGGGACGCCGTCATGGTACGCAAACGGTTCCAGCCCAATCCCGTTCCCGACCTGAGCAAGATGTTCGAATCCGTCAGTGAACCCATCTTCTACGAGTCCTCCTTCAGGGAAGGTTCCGGCAGAAAATTCACCATCATCCTCTGCAAGGGATTCACCGGATACTGGCCGCAGAGAGGACTCGGCAGGTATTGACCTCCATTCTTTGTTGAAAATCCATAAAAAATAGACTCGCCTCCCGCTCCCGGCCCCCTGTTTCCATTTTTTTTGGATCACGCCATCCTTCTTCAATGAAATCCTGACATTGCAAAACCCTTGCAGGCCAACGGCTGCGCTTTCTCTCCTGCGATTGCCCCGTTCCTGGCAGGCTTCTTGCTTTTCTCCAACCACGGGTGGGGCCTGGACCTCAACCAAACAGAGGAAGGCGCATGTTCAAATTCAAGCTCGCACTGGTCGGTCTCATCATCTTCCTTCTACCGGGGTGTGCCGCGGTGCCGTTCGGCATCGGACTCATCCCCGGTGCGCCTGCGTACATATCCTCGCTCATAGGCGGCGGGCAATCCGTATATGAAACAGCCATGGACGAACGCTCCACGGAACAGCAGATGCTGGATGCCATCATCGCCGGACACGCCCAGGCGGAACTCTACAAGAACAAGGACATCCAGGCGGATCAGATCACCACGCACTGCTACTTCGGCAAGCTCTACCTGGTAGGCGAATACGATTCCCAGGAGCAGTTGCGAACCATCTACGAATGTATGGACAGGGTGGAAGGCAAACAGGCCGTGATCAGCCGTCTCTATCTGCGGGACGGGACCGAGGAACAGGATTTCTTTGGGGAACAGGCTCGGTACACGGAACTGAAAACCCAACTTTTGGCGGATTTCGAGGTGGTCAGTACGCCCATTGAGGTGGAGATTGTCCAGGGCGACATCATCCTGCTCGGTGTTATCGCGGAAAAGGATGAACGCGATCGGATCATGGCCCATGCCCTGGGCATGGACGGCATCAACCGCGTCATATCCTATCTCTACCACCAGGAATACAGCGGACCGGAGCCGCACATCATGACAGCCGGACTGCCCCCTGCGCCGGAGCCGCCGCCGGATATTCCACCGGAGCCCAAGAAGAAGCCACGCAAGCAAACCCTACGGCCCAAGGTCCAAGCCGAACCGGCACAGCCCACACAGTCGATCCTGGCTGTCACCAACCCTGATCGGGGAAGGTGACCCCTCCACCACGGACCAAAGCCGTTCTCCTGAGAAAACCGTCCGCATCAGCGGGCGGTTTTTTCCTGCGGAGAGAGAAGAAAGGCCAAAGGCAGGGCCTAGGAATTCCACCAGCGCATGATCTCCGGGCCGTGGAGCAGGTAGATCATACAGCCGAGGCTCAGGAAAGGACCGTAGGGAATTCTTCCGCGAATACCGCCTTTTCCCGGCCTGATCGCGTAATACACACTGCCCACGCCCCCGGTCACCGAGCCTACCAGAATGGTCAGGGGCAACCCGGCCAGCCCGGTCATGGCCCCTATCATGGCCATGAGCTTGACATCGCCGGTACCAAGTCCCTCTTCCTTGCGCCACAACCTGTAGGCCTGCTGCAACACCCAGAACAGCCCGGCTCCCGCCGAAGCGCCCAGAACAGCGTCCTGCCAGCCCGGCCCTTCGGAAAGCACGAAACTGGCGGCCAGAGCCAGACCGGTGCCGCCCAGGGTGATGCGGTCCGGCAGGAGAAAAGTCTCAAAATCGATGAAACTGCCCGTAATGAGCATGGCACCCAAAACCAGATAGACGGCCCATTCGGCTGAAGGACCATAGGCATGGGCCACGGCCAGCGACCAGGCCAGGCAGGAGAGTTCCGTCAGCATGTACTGGGGACCGATGGACACCCCGCAATGGCGGCATCGCCCCCTGAGCCACAGATAGCTGACCACGGGGATGGTATCGCGCCACCCCAGCCCCTCTCTGCAGGACGGGCAAATGGAGCGGCCCGGCTTGCAAATGGGCTGTTCGTCGATCCAACGCTGAATGAAAATGGTGGCAAAACCACCAATTTCAAGGCCGACCACGGCAGCGGCGAGATAAAAGGCCCAGGTGGGAAGGAAATCCATAAAATACCCTTGGGGCTTGAAGATTCGTCACTTTTGCTGCATGAATACCGCTGAGCGCAGCACCCGGAACGCTACCGGATTTCAACTCCCGGCACAAGGGAGGAGCGCACCGTCACACGCATCAAGGGAGCCTGGCATGGACCACCGTTTCATTCCGCATTTGACAGAGGAACAGATCGCCGACATACAGCTTGCCGGTTTGCAGTGGACCACACGCCACGCTTACGCCAACAGCCCTTTCTACCAAGCGCGTTTGAAGGAAACGGGCGTGGAACCCGGCGACATCAAGACCCTCGACGACATACGCAAGCTCCCGTTCACCACGGCGGACGACCTCAAGTCCGGCTACCCTCTGCCGCTGCTCGCCGTGGCTGAAAGCGAAGTGGTCCGAATCCACGGTTCCAGCGGCACCACCGGCAAGCGCAAGATTCTTGCCTATACCCAGAACGACATCGACACCTGGAAAGACATGTTCGCCCGCTGTTACGAGCTGGCCGGACTGACCAGGGAAGACAGGGTCCAGATCTGCGTGGGCTACGGACTGTGGACCGCTGGCGCAGGTTTTCAACTGGGCTGCGAACGGTTCGGGGCCATGGCCCTGCCCGTGGGGCCCGGCCTGTTGGAAATCCAACTCCAGATGCTGACCGACCTCAAGGCCACCTGCCTGTGTTCCACCGCCTCCATGGCCCTGCTCATGGGTGAGGAAGTGCAGAAACAGGGCCTGTTCGACCAGATCAATCTCAAGAAAGCCATCTTCGGGGCCGAGACGCACACCCCCAAGATGCGCCGCCAATTCGAGGAGGCGCTGGGCCTGGAGGACAGTTTCGACATCGTCGGCATGACCGAACTCTACGGTCCCGGCACCGGGCTCGAATGCCAGGCCCACGACGGCATCCACTACTGGGCCGACATGTACATCCTGGAAATCCTCGACCCCGAGACCCTGGAGCCGGTTGCCCCCGGCGAGGTGGGCGAAATGGTGGTCACCTCTCTCAAGAAGGAGGCGTCGCCGCTCATCCGTTACCGCACCCACGATCTGACCCGGCTCATTCCTGGCCGGTGCGCCTGTGGGGTGGCCATGCCGCGCATGGACAAGATCATGGGCCGCTCCGACGACATGTTCATTTTCCGGGGCGTGAACATCTACCCGGGCCAGATAGGCTCCGTGTTGGAAGGTTTCGGCGATTTGTCCGCCGAATACAAGATTTTCCTGACCCGCAAGGACGGCCTGGACCACATGGCCGTGCAGGTGGAACGCACCCCGGACGCCGCAACCGGGTGCAGCGACGACCTTTGCAAGGCGCTTTCCAATGAAATCCGCAAACACATCTTGGTCCGCAGCGAGGTCAAGATTCTCGGCCCCGGAGAACTTCCGCGCAGCTTTGCCAAGACCAAGCGCGTGGAAGATTCACGCGGGGAAGAGTAACCAGAGGTCCCATGCCCAGCCTGTCAGACCACCCGGATCGCCACGTCGTCATCGATCGACGCGAAGGCCATTACCTTGCCTTCCCGGATGTCATCCGTGCCCGAGACGGCCGCCTGATCGTGATCTACAACGAAGCGGACAAACACGTCCGGCCCACCCGTCGCGTCCTGGTCGTGAAGATCAGCGAGGACAACGGGCACACATGGTCACGGATCATCTACCCTGATTCGCCCAGGAGTCACAGCCCTCGCCTGCACCGCTTTGGCAACGCGTCCCTGCTCATTTCGGACAGTTCGCGCATTTTCCACACGAGCCGGAACAACGGTGACACCTGGAACCCTTTTCCGGCAACCGGCCTGACCCACGACATGCACGACCGGATCATGAACCTCGGCAACAACGTGTGGTTGACCACCGGGCATAAGCATGTGGGACAGGAAGAACACCCGGCCATCCGTCAGCCCCCCACCGAACAGATAGTTTTTCGGTCCGCGGACCAGGGACACACCTGGGAACAGATTTCGGTCCTGGCCGCCCATCGCAACCTGGTGCTCTGCGAAGCATCCATGACCCGGCTGCCCGACGGCCGCATCCTGGCCTTGATGCGCGAAAACAGCTTCGTCTTCGAACCCATGTACCTGTGCATCAGCGAAGATGACGGCGCATCATGGTCCGATCCGGTCCCGACCCCGCTCATGGGCCACCGACCGACCATGGGACAGATCTCGGACGGGCGGCTGCTCGTCACTTACCGCAACGTGGGGCCGGACTGGGGCACCTGCGCCTGGCTCGGCACAGCGGACGAGCTCATGTCCGGCTTCCGGGTACACGGCCGGGCCGTTGATCCGGCCAACCCGATTTTCACACCGGAAGGAATGCACGTCAGCAACGAAGCGGGCAAGCTGTCCGTGGTCCGCTATGCCCTGCGCCCCATGACCGACCCGCGTACGGCAACGGCCCGGCTCGAAGCCGAGATCAGGGTGGACGCGGCAGACAAGAACGGTTGCGGACTGCGACTCGGAACATGGTGGCGGCTCTATCCCGACCGCATGGTCCCGGACGTGGAAGACGGTCAACCCGTCCCCCTTCCCCCCGGCCGATTCAACACCATCCGGCTCGAATATGCTGCCGGAAAGGTCATGCTGCATGTCAACAACGAGTTGTGCACCGAAATCAACGTGCCAGCGGATCACGCCGAGACCAGGCCCGTCATGTTCGGTGCGCCCTATCCCTTTGAGGACAACATGGCCGACTGCACCTGGCGGCGCGTATCCCTGAATATCATTGAACCGGCCTACCGCCGGGAGTATGCATGGAATTGGAACGCCGGGGACGGGCTGCCCGATCAATGGGTTCAGGACCATATCCTGGAACTGCGCAACGCCCGACATGCAGCGGCCCCGGATTTCGGGTACTCCGGTTGGACCGAACTCGATGACGGAAAATTCTTCTGCGCCTATCACCACGGCGATGCCCTTGCTGCGGACTACGAAGCGCTTCTCAGCGCCTTCGTGGCCGGGACATGGTTTACCCTGGACGACTTCAGACAAGGATAAGAACATGGAACGAGCTGATATCGAACGCATTTTCGAGGCATACTTCGAAAAATTCAAGAAGACCGAAGGAGACCGGACTGCCTGGTCCGCCTTCTGGACCGAAATGACCGACGCGGGCACTCTGGAAATCAACCTGACCAAATGCCCGCGGGGGACAATTTTCAAGATTTTCATAGACAAGAAAAAGGTGACCGAAGTCTCGGGCTGGGACGAATTTTTCAAGGCCATGGAGACCGTATCCGCCGACAATCCGGGCCTCTACGATCCACAGGAATTCTTCAGCAATATGAAGTTCGCAATATAGGACATATTCCTGCTTAAGCCATTTTTTGCTTGACGGATATCGCATCCCCACGTAAGGCCCTCTACTACAGTAGTCGGTGGCATCTACGGGGATGCTCCCGGTCAAGGCCGGACTGTGCCGACGAAGGGTGAAATGACTTGAGTTCTGAAAGGCTTACGTGCTTTGCATTTCCTCGACTTTGTTTCACCGGGCGAATTCGCCTTTTTTATTCATTACTTTTTTTTGGAGTTTAGTACGTAATGGCTAAGAACATTTATGTGGGCAACCTGCCCTGGAGTGCCACGGAAGAGGATATACGCGCTGCGTTTGAAGCATTTGGAGAAGTCATCTCCGTCAAATTGATCAACGATCGCGAAACGGGCCGCCCGCGCGGCTTCGGATTTGTTGAAATGGAAGACCAGGGCGCACTCGAAGCCATCGAGAGCCTGGACGGTTCCGACTTCGGTGGCCGCAATCTCAAGGTCAACGAAGCCCGCCCTCGCCCCGAGCGTCCGCGCTGGTAAACATCGCTCTCCACGTCAACTAAAGATATCCCTAGCCCGCCCTGCCCCGAGGGCGGGCTTTTCCCGTCGCCTTACAACAAAAGGATAACAGTATATGGCCAAAGAAGAAGGAATCGTCGTTCAGGGCACCGTTGAGGAAGCGCTGCCCAACGCCATGTTCCGCGTAGAACTCGAGAACGGACACAACGTACTCGCTCACATTTCCGGTAAAATGCGCAAATTTCGCATCCGTGTCATGCCCGGCGACACCGTTACCGTGGAACTCTCTCCTTACGACCTCACCCGCGGACGCATCACCTTCCGCCCGAGATAAGAGCCGCAGGCGGCTGAGGGAAGAGGAGAAGGAATCTTTTGAAGAAGGCTCCCTCTCCCCTTTCCTCAGACCTCCACCCTCCATTCTCCAACACCGTATTTTTGCGCAGACGCATCTGTGCGTTTGCGTGACTCTGTGCTATTGTTCATGAGCATAGGGTCAACTCACTTTTTTCCAAAGGAATTCATTTATGACCAGTTTCAAGGAACTGGGGCTGTCGGAAGAAATGCTGGCCGCCCTGGAATCCAAAGGATTCACCGCCCCAACCCCCATCCAGACGCTGACCATCCCCATGTTGCTCAGCGGTACGGTGGACATCGTAGGGCAGGCACAGACCGGCACAGGCAAAACCGCAGCCTTTGGCCTGCCCGTCCTCGAGGCGGCCAGGGAAAGGGCCCGGTGCGTCCAGTCCCTCATCCTGACCCCCACCCGCGAACTCGCCATCCAGGTGGCCGAGGAAATCGATTCACTCAAAGGCAAAAAACGCATCCGCGTGCTGCCCATCTACGGCGGCCAGGCCATCCACATGCAGCTCAAGGCGCTCAAACAGGGTGTGGACGTGGTCGTGGGGACGCCGGGACGCATCATGGACCACCTCAAGCGCGGCACGCTGCGCATCGACAAACTCGACTTCTTCATCCTGGATGAGGCGGACGAGATGTGCAACATGGGTTTCGTGGACGACGTCCGGGAAATCCTGGCCTCGGCCAATGAAGACCGCCGGACGCTCCTGTTTTCAGCCACCATGCCCCACGAAGTCATGCGTATCGCCAAGGAGTTCATGGGAGATTACGAAGTGGTGTCCGTGAAATCGGAAAAATCCGACACACCGCTGACAAAGCATATTTTCCACGAAATGGCGGATTCGGATCGATTCGAAGCCCTGTGCAGGGTCATCGACTCCCAGGCCGACTTTTACGGACTGGTCTTCACCCGCACCCGCGCCGATGCGGATTTGGTGGCCTCCCGGCTCAACCAGCGCGGCTATCCATCCGAACCAATCCACGGGGATCTCAACCAGACCCAGCGCGAAAAGATCCTGAACAGTTTCCGCAAACGCAAGGCAACCATCCTCGTTGCCACGGACGTGGCCGCACGCGGCATCGACGTGCCGGACCTGACCCACGTGGTCAATTTCGCCCTGCCCCAAGACCCGCAGACTTTCGTCCATCGCACCGGTCGCACCGGCCGTGCAGGCAAGCAGGGCGTGGCCATCACCCTGATCACGCCCAACGAATTCCGGCGCCTGATGTACATCTCCAAGAGCTCGGGAATCGATATCAAGAAAGAAGCCCTGCCGCGCATTCAGGACGTCATCTACTCAAAAAAGAGCAAAGTGGTGTCGGAACTCGATGCGATCATGGAAAGCGAAGACCACACAGCCTACCTCTCCATGGCCCAGGAACTGCTGGACAACAACCCGCCCGTACAGGTGGTTGCAGCCCTGCTCAAGAACACCTTCGGCGATGAACTGATCGAGTCCAGCTACCGCAACATCGACACCGTCGGCCCAGCCGGCTCGTCCGGCCATGGACGGGCAGACCTTGTCTGTGCTCTGGGGCGCGCCGACGGCTTGACGCCCAAGAAATTCGTCGACTTCGTTTCGGCCGCCGCGCGCGTCAAACCCTGGTCCATCCAGCATGTGCGCATACAGGGCAACCGAACCACGTTCACCACGCCAGGCCATGAGGCCGAAAAAATCATGAACGCGGTCAACAGCCAGGAAGACCAGCTGCTCATCACGCGGGGAGAAGGCAACAGCAAGCCGCCAAACCGCAATTTCCACAAGAAGGGGGGCCAGCGTCCTCCGGGAAAACGCCCATACAAACAGCACTACAAGCCGAAACGCGACCAATAGCATCGCATCCACCTGACCTGACCAAGACAATACCTGTCGCGGTCAGGTTTTTCGTGTGGCTGCCCGCAACGTCCGCTTCCCGGAAGGGACTCAAAGGCGTTCATAATCATTGCCTATTCCGTGACGGATTTGATAGGTTTTAGTCTACACGGAGCAGGAAATTCCATGAAGAAGAACACAGAGAAAACCAAGGCCGAGTTGATTGAAGAACTCGAAGCACTCCGCTCGAAGCTTGCTGAGGCGTTAGACGGTAAGTATGCCCGGATCGCCGACAAGCTCCCCCAATTCGTCTTTGAAATCGACATCCGGGGAAAGCTGCTCTACGCCAATGACTTTGCTCTGAATAATTACGGCTACACCAAGGAAGACATATACAGGGGGTTGGCCCTTTCCGATGTAATCCACCAGGATGACTTAGAGCGCGTTCAGTCCAACATGGCCAAGACGCTCGCTGGCGACCCCCTGCAACAACAGACTTACACGGCTCAAAGAAGGGACGGATCCACCTTCCCCGTCAAGGTCTACGCTGAACGCATCATCGAAAACGGTCAAGTTACCGGTATCCGGGGCATCCTTCTCGACATATCCGGAATCAAGGCGGCAGAAGACGCGCTGCGCACCAGCGAAAACCATTACCGCACGCTGTTCGAAAACACCGGGACCGCCATGGTCCTCATCGACGACAACAGGATCATTCAAAGCTGCAACTCGCAGTTTGCACACTTGTCAGGCTATACTCCGGCCGAAATTCAGGGAAAGATGAAATGGACGGATTTCGTGGACCCGGAAGAGCTTCATCGGATGATGGCGTATCACGCCAACCGCACCCGAAACGGTCAAGCAGCCCCGAACAACTATGAATTCACCTTCCTTGCCCGAAGCAATGAACACAAGCGGGTCCACGTCTTTGTCCGCATTATCCCCGGCACCAAAGACCGCGTTTGTTCCCTCATCGATGTCACGGAAAGGGACGAAACCCTGCGTGCCTTGCTTGAAAGCGAAGAACGGTACAAGTTGGTTTCCCGAGGGGCCAATGACGGCCTCTGGGACTGGAATCTGATCACCAACGCCGTGTACTATTCGCCGCGGTACAGGGAAATTCTCGGGTACACCGAGGCGGAATTCCCCAATCACGCCGACTCCTGGCTGAACAGCGTTCATCCTGAGGACATGGACCGGGTCGTGAAGGCCAATATGCAATGTGTCGAGGGCAAGGTGGATCAGTTCCAGGTGGAGTTCCGCCAGATCCACAAGGACGGCACGGTTCGCTGGATTCTCGGGCGCGGTGGCAGTTCCAAGGATGAAACCGGCAAAGTCTTGCGGATGTCCGGTACACATACGGACATCACCCAACGAATGGAGACGGAACAGGCCCTGCGCGAAAGCGAGGAACGCTTCCGAACCATGGTGGAACAGGCCACCAGCGGCATCTACCAATGCAGCTTGGACGGGAAAATCCTCACGGCCAACACGGCCCTGGCCGACATCCTGGGATATGACTCCCCCAAGGACCTGATCGACAGTATCGAATGCAGCACAAACGACATCTGGGCGAACCCGGAGGACCGTCTCATATTCCAGAAACGAATCCACTTGGAAAGGGAGCTTCGCAACTACGAGATTCTCTACAAGCGCAAGGACGGCGCAAAGGTGTGGGTATGCGGCAATATCCGCTTGGCCCACAACGAAAAAACCGGCATCGACTACTACGAAGCATTCCTCCATGACATCACCGCCCGCAAGCTCAATGAGCGAACGACCCATGCATTGTACAACATATCCAAGGCCATAAGCACCACCCGGGACCTCAAGGATCTCTACCAGACCATCCACTCCATCATTGGTGAAGTCATCCAGGCCAAGAACTTTTTCATCGCCATGCTGGATGAAGAAGACGACATGTTGCGTTTCGTCTATTTTCAGGACGAGAAGGATGACTATTACGACATCCCGAATATCAGCGACCCAAAACAACGCAGCCTTTCCATTCACGTTTTCCGCACCGGAGCTCCCCTGTTCTTCTCCATGGCCGATCCAGACGGCGAAGAGCTGATGGCAAAAATCGGCGTGATCGGCACACCGCCGGCAGTCTGGCTCGGGGTTCCACTCAAACTGGGGGAAACGGTAGTCGGTGCCATGGCCGTACAGGATTACGACGATCCGCACCAGTATTCCGGCGAAGCCATCTCTTTCATGACCGCAGTGTCCGAGCAAGTGGCCATGGCCATCGAACGCAAGAAAATCGAGGAAGCCCTGACCCGGCTCAATGAGGAATTGGAATCCAAGGTCGACAAGCGTACAGCCGAACTCAGCAGGCAGAAACTGGAACTGGAGGATGCGAACAAACGCCTCCTGCGACTGGATGAAATAAAATCAGCCATGGTCTCGTCAGTCTCCCATGAACTGCGTACGCCTCTGACCTCCATTCGAGGGTTCGCCAAGCTGTGCATCAGGGACTTTGTCCGCCATTTCCAGCCGCTGGCAAAGGAAGACGTACTGCACGGGAAGGGACAACGCATCAAAAGCAATCTGGAGATCATCGAAGCCGAGGGAGAACGGTTGACCCGGCTCATCAACGACTTCCTCGACATCAACCGCATCGAATCCGGCAAGGCCACCTGGAACGACCACTTCCTCAACCCTTGCGAGGTGATAATCAAGGCCACGACCGCCGCCTTCGGCGGATTTTCCTCCAACACCGACGTTAAATTGATAACCGACCTGCCGGAAAACACGAGCCTGATCCATGCCGACCCGGACAAGATCCAGCAAGTGCTGATCAACCTGCTGAACAACGCATACAAGTTCACCAAGGAAGGGGCGGTAACGGTCTCGTTGAAGGACAAGGGCGACACCCTGACCGTGTCCGTCGAAGACACAGGCTCGGGCGTCCCTCCTGAGGAAGTGAACTATATTTTTGAAAAATTTCACAAATCCAGACGGGGTGACACCATTCGCGCCGAGGAAAAAGGAACGGGACTCGGACTGGCCATATGCAAGGAAATAGTCGAGCACTACGGCGGTTTCATCTGGGTGGAGTCGACCCTGGGCCAGGGCAGTACGTTTTCCTTCTCCCTCCCGACCGTGCCGGGAACCGACCCCATGTGCTCCTGATCCGCAGACCTCCCCAAAGCAAAGCGCAGACAAAAGCCCCCGGGCTGACTCTTCCCAACGAATGGAAACCGACACATCCCGCCGCAGGCGTGCGCCCTTGACACCAAACAGTGGGCATCGCCCTTTCAGATCAGACAAACACCCCGCCGTAATTCAATCGGGGTTCAGGGCATTCATCCGAAAAACATCTGGCTTCCCCTTTACAGTTTCTGCCGAAATCCGAACAACCGGAACCGTTTCTTTCACGCACTGCGCGCAATTCATTCCTTGCAAAGTATGAATATTGACGCATTTGTTCAAATGGACCAAAGATACAGAGAAACTACAATCTGGAGGTTCAAGTGGAAAAAATTCTGATCATCGGATGCCGAAACACCATGGACGACGTATGCATAGGCTGTTCCCGCTGTTTGGTGGCCTTCAACCGACGCGAGGGGTACTTTGAACGATACAAGGACGTAGAGGCACAAATCATGGGCATCCTGAATTGCGGTGGCTGTCCGGGGGCGAGCATCGTTCCCAGATTGGCCCAAGTCAAACTATGGAACCTGCCCCTGGAAGAACAGCCCACCAAGATCCACATCGGCCCGTGCCTGGCCGACAACTGCCATTACTATAAAGAGTTGGTGCCGAAGATACAGGCCAAGGCGGGCATTGAAGTCATCGAAGGGACTCACCCCTACATGCCGGCAAAGATATGGGGTTGATCGGCCGGGCGTTGCACGCAACCGGGCGCCAGGGAGCTTCCGCCGGCATCGCCCCCAAACAGCACCTGCATGAAAAAGGGCTTGGCAGTTTTGCCAAGCCCTTGATTTCCATGGTGCCCCCGACGCGATTCGAACACGTGGCACCAGGATTAGGAATCCTGTGCTCTATCCACCTGAGCTACGGGGGCACTTCCCGGCACAAGCAGGGGGATTTTTCCTAGCCGACCGTTTGGTAAAAGGCAAGCCTTTCGTTCCTCGCAAAAAGCATTTAGTGCTTATGTTCCGGGTAATACTCCAGCAAGGCCTTCACGCTCTCCTCCAATTCGGCAGCCGTTTTCATGTCGGCACCCTGCTTTGCCTTCATGGCGTTCAGGATGACGGCGTGATGCTTTTTCAGGCGCTCGACATAATCCTCCTGCGCGGGCTTGATCCGCTGGGTAAGGAAATAATCGGCTGTGGTTGCAATGAGCTTTTGCGCATGATTTTCCTTGTTCATCACCCAGCGGACAAATTGCTGCCTGGACTGCACATCCGTCTTGTCAGCCAATTCATTGATCATAGTGATGGATTTTTTAATCGTCTCCACATCCTCCAGCATCGCCGCTACGCGGGCATTGTCATCATATATACCACAGGGGATCTGACAATGGGCGGCGGCC
The DNA here is from genome assembly GCF_004025585.1 of Pseudodesulfovibrio sp. S3. Taxonomy (NCBI): domain Bacteria; kingdom Pseudomonadati; phylum Thermodesulfobacteriota; class Desulfovibrionia; order Desulfovibrionales; family Desulfovibrionaceae; genus Pseudodesulfovibrio; species Pseudodesulfovibrio sp. S3. Next base: position 193,336 of record NZ_QTZO01000006.1, on the reverse strand, counting down.
AACCGGGGCATCGCCGACATTACCACGAATACGGCCAGCAAAAACCAGGACATTTTCAGACTGCGCATTTCAAGTCTCCTTTGCTTTGATGAACGGGCACACTCACCCGCAGTAGTGATTACTATATACACTTTGACTCGAATTGAAAGTTCCTTGCGGAAGACACGGCGGTGAAACCGAGAGGGGCATACGTCAATTCCGTATCCTGAATTCTTTATCATGTGCAAAAACAGTCACACTATTTACAAGCCGAAAAAAAGGGCTATATTGAAAGACGCGGCCACAAACCACGATCCTGTTTTCCGCATCCTGCATGGAGGCTTTATTATGATTCGCAAGGCTAGAATATTCACTCTGATCCTCGCTCTGGCGCTGACTGCGCCGCTTGTTGCACAGGCCAACGGCCTGCCGGTGTTCACGGAACTGGCCGCCAAGGCCGGTAAAGCGGTGGTCTTCATTTCCACGGAAAAAACCACTCAGGGAAACCCTGGACCGCAATTCCGTCAGCAGATTCCAGAGGGACATCCTTTCAGGGAATTTTTCGAACAATTCGACCAGTTCTTCGGCCAGCAGCAGGGGCAACCTCGCAAGCAGCTCGGCCAGGGCTCCGGTTTCGTCATCTCGTCCGACGGGCTGATCGTCACCAACAACCACGTCATCAACGGCGCGGACAAGGTGAGCGTCCGGTTCCAGGACGACAAGAGGGAATATGTTGCCGAAGTGGTGGGCGCCGACCGTGAAACCGATTTGGCCGTCATCAAGATCAAGGCCGACCACTCCCTGGCGACACTGACTCTCGGCGATTCCGACGCCATTCAGGTTGGTGAATGGGTCCTGGCCATAGGCAATCCCTTTGGCCTGGACAACACGGTCACCGCAGGCATCATCTCGGCCAAGCACCGAATCATCGGCGCCGGACCGTTCGACAACTTTCTCCAGACCGATGCCTCCATCAACCCCGGCAACTCGGGCGGCCCGCTGCTGAACATGCGCGGGGAAGTCATCGGAATCAACACGGCCATCAACGCGGCTGCAGAAAACATCGGCTTTGCCATTCCCAGCACCCAGGCCTCCAAGATCATCAGCCAGCTCAAAGCAGGGAAATCCGTGCAGCGCGGCTGGCTCGGCGTAACCATCCAGCAGGTCACCGAGACCCAGGCCAAGGCCCTCGGTCTGGCAGAACCCGCCGGTGCCCTGGTGGCTTCGGTGGGCAAGGATGCCCCTGCCGACAAGGGCGGGGTCAAGCAGGGTGATGTCATCCTCGAAGTCAACGGCCAGAAGGTCGAAGACAACAACGACCTGCTGAAGAAAATCGCCGGACTGGCTCCGGGCGACAAGGTCCGCCTCGGCTTGTGGAGCAATGGTAAAGTGGTCACCAAAACCGTGACTCTGGGCCAGCGCACCGAGAAGGCCATGGCCGTCATGGCTCCCAACTCCGAGGACAAGGGCCAGGCCGCAACCGTGCTGGGCATGGCACTCAAGCCAATCAATGACCGAGAGGCCAAGGCACTCGGACTGGACAAGACCCAAGGATTGCTCGTGGTCAACGTGGACCCGAACACCGCTGCCGGCGAAGAAGGCATTCGCCAGGGCGACGTGGTCCTCCAGGCGAACCAGAAGGACGTAAACTCCGTATCCGACCTTGAAAGCGTTATCAAACGCGACAAGGAACGCGGTGCCGTCATGCTCCTCATAAAGAGACAGGGACAGAGCAGTTTCGTCGCCCTGCCGCTGGATTAGCATTCACCGGGGGCTCCTGACGGAGCCCCCTTTTTTTGGTATGGAACCCCATGGAATCAGCCACGCTCACAGCCCCGGCCAAGATCAATCTGCACCTGGAAATCCTCGGGATCAGGTCCGACGGATATCACGAACTGCGGACCCTGTTCCACTTGATCCCCATGCCGTGCGACATAATCAAGATAGAGCCGGGGGTTGATGAACACTTCTTCATCCGCTGCCCGGAAAGGCCTGAGCTGGAAACAACCTCCAATCTCCTGTACAAGGCATGGAAACGGTTTGGCGAGGTCTCAGGATTCAAACCCGGCATATTCGTCACCCTGACGAAACGCATCCCCATGGGCGGCGGGCTCGGAGGCGGCAGTTCCGACGCCGCAACCCTGCTCAAATGGCTCAACTCCGAGGCCGGGGACAAGGCGCTCTCTCACAATGACATGATCGCCCTGGCCGCATCCCTGGGCGCAGATGTCCCCTTCTTCCTCATGGACGGCCCGGCCTGGGCCGAAGGCATTGGGGAAAAACTCGTCCCGGCCGCCATCGACTTGTCCGGCATGACCCTGATCCTGGCCTGCCCGGACATCCATGTGGACACAGCCTGGGCCTTCAAGGCATGGGACGAAAAAAATGGCTCCCCCAAGGCCCATGAATCCTTGACATCCCCGAAGTTGGGTACTAAGAATCCATCTCCCGTTTCGCCCCCGGACATGACGAACGACTTCGAGCCGGTCGTCTTCGAGAAGCACGCAATACTTCGGGAAATCAAGGAAATACTCCTTGAACACGGGGCAGAAATCGCCGCCATGAGCGGCTCCGGAGCCTCCCTGTTCGGCCTGTTCCGAGACAGGGGTTCGTCTGCGTCCGCAGCTCGGGCCCTGGAGAATAAAGGGATTGAAATTTATACGGTGGACTGCAAATAGCCCTCCACCAGGTAACGGTCAGCACGAGACCACCCGGCACGACATTCGCTCCGCCGAAGATGGCAGTCTGCAAGGCAGACAGCCGAAAAGGCGCCCCGGATAAGGGGAGTAGACGAAATGTGCCGGGAAGTGGTCGAGTGCAGGGCGCAAGCGGAAATCAGGACCGCCTCGTATATCAATACGCAAGGTCTGATTTCCGCGCAGCAACCCCGCAATCGACCGCGTATCAGCAAATTTCGTTGGGGCGTCGTCAAGTGGTAAGACATCAGGTTTTGGTCCTGACATTCGGGGGTTCGAATCCTCCCGCCCCAGCCACTTTTTTATAACGAAATAGATGAGGTAGTCATGCACGGTGAACTGAAGATCATCAGTGGGTCTGCAAGTCCGAAACTGGCCGATGCCATTTGTGAGCACCTGGGCACCAAGGCCTCCCCGGTCCTGCGTGAACGCTTTTCCGATGGTGAGATTCGCATCGAAATCGGTGAAAACGTTCGCGGCGACGACGTATTCGTGGTTCAGCCCACCTGCTCCCCGGTGAATTTCCACCTCATGGAACTGTGCCTGATGCTGGACGCCCTCAAGCGCGCCAGTGCCTCACGAGTAACAGCCGTGGTTCCCTATTTCGGCTATGCCCGCCAGGATCGCAAGGTTGTTCCCCGTGCGCCCATCTCCGCCAAGCTGGTGGCAGACCTGCTCTCCACCGCAGGCATGCAGCGCCTCGTGACCATCGACCTGCATGCAGGCCAGATCCAGGGTTTCTTCAACTGTCCTGTGGACAACCTGTTCGCAGCGCCCGCCCTGCTCGAACATCTGCGCGACCGCGACGACGACTTTGTCATCATTTCGCCGGATGCAGGCGGTGTGGAACGTGCCCGCGCCTATGCCAAACGGCTGGGAGCCACCCTGGCCATCGTCGACAAGCGCCGCGACGCCCCGAACCAGGCCAAGGCCATGCATATTATCGGTGACGTCAAGGACAAGGTAGCCGTGGTCATCGACGACATGATCGACACTGCGGGCACCATGTGCGCCGCCGCCAACGTGATCATGGAAAACGGCGCCAAGGAAGTGCTGGCATGCGCCACGCACCCGGTCCTTTCCGGTCCGGCCATCCAGCGGCTGGAAGAATCCGCTTTTTCCGAGGTGGTCGTCACCGACACCATCCCGCTGGGCGACAAGACTGCCTGCTCCAAGATCAAGCAACGCTCTGTGGCCTCGCTGCTGGCCAAAGCCATCAACAACGTACACACGGAATCGTCCGTGTCCGTACTGTTTGTATAATCCTGTCGAAAGGTTGTCGTAAGGCGTGATTGCCAAGCAATACGCCCCTGCAACCAAAACTATTTAAAGCGCGAGCGTCCGTCCATAGTGGACGGCCAGGGCGTAAAAGGAGAAACTATTATGGCAGAACTGCTGAAACTCAATGTTCAGGAACGCACCCAGCTGGGCAAGGGCCCCAACCGCCGTCTTCGTATGACCGGCATGGTTCCCGGCATCTACTACGATGCCAAGGGCACCAACATCCCTGTCCAGGTGAAGATGATTCCCCTGCAGAAAATTTACGCCGCCGTCGGCAACTCCCAGGTCTTTGAACTGGTCCTGGACAAATCCGGCAAGACCGAGACCATGCCTGCGCTGCTGTGGCGCGTTCGCAACGAGCCGGTCAAGGGCTTCCCGGAGCACGTGGACTTCTTCGGCGTTGACCTGACCAAGGAACTCAAAGTCGCGGTTCACTTCGAAATCGTCGGAGATTCCAAGGGCGTCAAGCTGGGCGGCCAGCTCGAGCAGTACCGCGACACCATCGAGGTCGTGTGTAAGCCCATGGACATCCCGGAATCCATCATCATCGACATCACCGAACTGGACATCATGGACTCCATCCACATTGAGGACGTGAAGTTCCCAGAAGGTGTGACCCCGGTCTTCGATGACAACTACGCCGTCCTGGCCATAGCCGCCATGCGCGAAGAGGAAGACGAGGAAGGTGACGGCGAGGAAGGCGAGACCGCCGAAGTGGAAGTTATCGGCGAGGCCGAATCCGAGTAATCTCGAAACACACAATGACATGACTTCCCGGAGCGCGGCGTCGCGCTCCGGGATTTTTTTGCCTCCAGTCAAAGAGGCTGATAGACTGCTCTCGGAAACCTGTGGCAACAACGCTCAACTGCGGATGATACAATGGACTGCAAAGGCGTCATAGTGGGACTCGGCAACCCCGGCAGCAAGTACGAAAACACGCGTCACAATATCGGATTCATGCTTGTGGACCACCTGGTGAGCCTGGCCGCAGAGCGTAAATCCATGCGGTTGGAAAAATTCGACGAATCGGGCGACTATGAATTGTGGCGGTGCAAGTTCGCCGGAGCATACAGGTTGCTGGTCAAACCGATGACCTACATGAACCTGAGCGGCAAGGCGGTTTCCAAGATTTGCGGCCGACACGGTGTGCAACCGGACGAAATCGTCGTGGTCCATGATGAACTGGACCTTCCGATCGGCCGCATGAAATTCAAGATGGGCGGCGGCAACAACGGCCACAACGGGCTTGAGTCGATCCAGGAAAGACTCGGCACCCCGAATTTTCACCGCCTGCGACTTGGCGTGGGTCGCCCCCAGGATCAATACAAGGTGATCAGCGACTGGGTCCTGGAACCGTTCGATGATAAAGGTGTCGCGGTTCTGCCCGAAATAATCCAACACGCAACCAAGGGGCTGGACATCTTTTTCCGCCGTGGAGCGGGATTTGCCCAGCAGCACGTCAACTCCTTTTGCCTCCCTGAAGATGAGGCGGAGTAATCGTGGACTCTTCATCCTCTTTTCGGTATGATGTCCTTCTGTCGCTTGTAAAAAGCAAGATTTTCAATAACTGAGGTCCAAGTGTTCAAGGTCAATGAGTTGGTTGTGTATCCCTCCCAGGGAGTAGGACGCGTCGAACGCGTTGAGTCCCAGGAAATCGGCGGAGTCAGGGCCGATTTTTACATAGTCCGCATCTTGAGCAACAATGTAACTTTGATGGTTCCGGTCGCAAACGCCGTAAACGTGGGGCTTCGCCAGGTATGCAGCAAACGCATCGGCCAGGACATTTTCGAATCCCTCAATGACCGGACCGGCTTCACCGGCTATACCGGCCAGAACTGGAACCGCCGCTACCGCGAATATTCCGAGAAACTGAAAAGCGGCGATCTTTCCGATGTGGCCTACGTACTCAAAGAACTGTTCCTGATCGGCAAGGACAAGGAGCTTTCCTTTGGAGAACGCCGCCTGCTCGAGCAGGCCATGGGGCTCGTGTCCATGGAACTGGCGTACTCTCTGGACCGCGAACAGGACTCCATCAAGGCGGGCATCAACGAGATATTCGCGGATGTCATCGCTGCGCAAGAGAAAAAAGACTAGCAGGGCTTGTCAAGACCTCCGGTTTAAGGTAACTCCCCTTTTGTCGCCGCATCGCGGCTTGATTATACTCATCCCACTCCCATTTTGTTTTTATTATAGATGCCCCGAGGCTGTGAGCACAACTTCAATGAAAGGTATGCTTTTCCTTACCTCGCATGCGAACCGATCTTCCGCCCCGGTTCGTCAGCACCTTCCACGAAACCGCCCGTTCCGCCGGGCGTAGACCAAGATCACAGCCTGTCCCACACAACACAATTCCCATCATACACCCCGAAAACCTCAACAACAATTTCCCATTATGCCCAACAAAAAAACCGGCAATGATAGTAAAGGCAAAGGCGCCCCGCCCAAAAAAACCTCTCGCCCCCGAAAAAGTCCGAAACCCGTCAAAAACGTCGTGGAAGACGACTACGATCTTGAAAATGACACCGGGGATACCAATGGGAACGGCGGCAGCCTGAACCTGACCGAGCTCAAACAAAAATCCATGCAGGATCTCACGGATCTTGCGATGTCCTTCGAGGTGGAGAACCCCAGCACCATGCGGAAGCAGGAGCTTATTTTCGCACTCCTGCAGCAATGCGCCTCACAGAACGGACAGATATTCGGCGAAGGGGTCCTGGAAATCCTGCCTGACGGCTTCGGCTTCCTGCGCTCGCCCATGTACAGCTACATGGCCGGCCCCGACGACATTTACGTGTCGCCCTCACAGATTCGCCGCTTTGGCCTCCGCAAAGGCGACGTGGTGTCAGGCCAGATACGCCCCCCCAAAGAAGGTGAACGCTACTTCGCCCTGCTCCGTGTGTCTGAAATCGGCTTCGAAGACCCGCAGCACTCCAAGAACCTGGTCCTGTTCGACAACCTGACCCCCCTCTACCCCGAGGAGCAGCTCAGACTGGAAAACGGCGACAAGAATTATTCCGCCCGCATCATCGACCTGCTGGCACCCATCGGCAAAGGGCAGCGCGGCGTCATCGTGGCCCCGCCCCGAACCGGTAAGACCATAATGCTCCAAACCATCGCCAACTCCATCAACGCCAACCACCCCGAGGTGGACCTCATCGTGCTGCTCATTGACGAGCGGCCCGAGGAAGTGACCGACATGCAGCGCACGGTCAAGGCCGAAGTGGTCAGCTCCACCTTTGACGAACCGCCGCAGCGCCACGTCCAGGTGGCCGACATGGTCATCGAAAAAGCCAAGCGTCTCGTGGAACGCAAACGGGACGTGGTCATTCTTCTGGATTCCATCACGCGCCTCGGCCGGGCTTACAATGCCGTGACCCCTTCCTCCGGTCGCGTCCTGTCCGGCGGTATCGACGCCAATGCCCTGCAGCGGCCGAAACGCTTCTTCGGTGCAGCCCGCAATATCGAGGAAGGCGGCAGTCTGACCATCATTTCCACCGCCCTCATCGACACCGGATCGCGCATGGACGAAGTCATCTTCGAAGAGTTCAAGGGCACCGGCAACATGGAAATCTATCTGGATCGCCACCTCTCGGACAAACGCATCTATCCGGCCATCGACATCAACAGGTCCGGCACCCGCAAGGAAGAACTGCTCCTGGAAGAGGACGTGCTCAACCGCGTCTGGATTCTTCGCAAGCTGCTCTCCCCTATGAACTCCATCGACTCCATGGAATTCCTGCGCGGCAAGATGAAAGGGACCAAGAACAATCGCGAGTTCATGGACTCCATGAGCAAGTAGACAGGTTGCCAAAACGACAGCAGGGCGCGGTCTTTCGGGGCAGCGCCCTTTTTTGCGCGTTCCCTTGAACGGGGTTGCCAAGCCCCTCCAAATGATTACAATGGGAACCAACAAAACGGAAACATTCGATGAAACACCTGCTCACCATACTTCCCGCTTTCCTGGCGGCCATGCTCCTGGTCATCTGCCCTGCCCTCACGGCCCAGGCCGACCTGCTGGGAGACAAACTGACCCTGCGCGACGAAAACAAGATGGGACGGGAATTCGACCAGACCATCCGCAGCCAGATGTCCATGGTAGGCGACACCTATATCACCGATTATGTGGCCGAAGTGGTGGCCCGTGTCGTGACCGGGAAACGGCCCATGCCGTTCAAGGTTACCAGTGCGGTCATTGCCAACCCGCTGCTCAACGCGTTCGCCATCCCCGGCGGTTTCATCTACATTTTCACTGGACTGATTCAGGAAGTGGAGACGGAATCCCAACTGGCCGGAGTCATCGCCCACGAACTTGCACACGTCTCCCAGCGCCATGTGGTCAACCGCATCGAGAAGCAGAAGAAAGTGACCATGCTCTCCACTGCCGGCATGCTGGCCGGTCTGCTCCTTGGCGTGGCCACCGGGGGGAGTGACGGCGCCAAGGCAGGACAGGCCATCATGATGGGTTCCATGGGCGCAGGCACGGCCGCCATGCTGCACTATTCCCAGGAAGACGAGCGTGAAGCCGACCATGTGGGGCTCAACTCCATGGTCCAGGCGGGATACAACCCTACCGGGATGCCTCGTACTTTTGAAATCATGATGAAAAACAAGTGGTTCGACAACAGCTCCCAAATGCCGAGCTACCTGTCCACCCACCCCGGAACCGCAGATCGAATCACCTATCTCAACGACCGCATAGCGCGAATGCCAGCGGAATTCCTCAACCGGAAGGACGACAACACCAAGCTGTACCGCGTCCAGGTTCTGGTCCGTTCCAAGATGTCCCCTGCCGCCACGGCCCTTGCCTATTGGGACGACAAGGCACAAAGCGAATATACCCCCATGGATTATGCGGGGCGCGGCATCACCCTTGCCAGGCTGAAAAAGATGGACGAAGCGGAGCAGGCCTTTGAAAAGGCTCTCAGCCTTGACGGCGAAGATCCGCTCGTCGTCCGCGAAGCAGGTATTTTCTACTTCAAGAACGGCCAATCCGACCAGGCGGCCCGCCTGTTGCAAAAGGCGGTCATCATGGACAAGCGCGACTCCATGGCGCTTTTCTACCTGGCACGGCTGCAAGCCGAGGCCGGACAAACCGATCAGGCCATCCGCAACATGCGCAAGGTGAACGACCTCGTCCCCGAGGACTGGGAAGTGCACCACCACCTCGGCATGATTCTGGGCGCGTCCGGGGACGAGTTCAGCGGCAACCTGCACCTGGCCTACGCCGGGGTCTATTCCATGGACATGCGCAAGGCCAATCAGCACCTCCAGAAAGCACAGGCGCTGGCCACGACCGAAACCCAAAAGGAACAGCTCAAGGAGCTGGAAGAACTCATCAAAGAGCGCACCAAACTGAAGGGATAACCGCCCCTTGTACACCCGGCCTTTTTGACGTAGTTTGCTTTTTTTTCAAACAGGGACACCAATCAACATGATCGTCGCACGGACCATAGAGGAAATCGAAGACGTAATTACCGGGTCATGCGTGACCATCGGCAACTTCGACGGTGTTCACAAGGGCCACCAGAAGCTGATCGAGAGCACCTGCGAATGCGCCAAGGCCCGCGGCCTGACCAGCGTGGTCGTCACCTTTGACCCCCACCCCCTGCAAGTCCTGCGCAGCGACCGGAACCCGCCCTTCATCACCCTGACCGAACAGAAGATAGAACTCATATCCCAATACGGCCCCCAGGTCTGCCTGCTTCTGGAATTCACCATGGACATGGCCAGGCTCACACCCGAGGAATTCGTGCAGCGATATCTCCTCGACGGCCTGAACATGCGCGAGATGATCATCGGGTACGACTACCACCTGGGAAAGGGCCGGGCCGGCAACTTCTCCACCCTGACAGAACTGGGCCGCAAGCACGGCTTCACCGTGGACCGGCTCGATCCGGTATCCATCGACAACGCCATTGTCAGCTCCACCCGCATCCGCGATCTGGTACAGGCGGGCAAAGTTTGGGCGGCTCGTCCCCTGCTCGGACGATTCTACCAGATCAAGGGGGAAGTCGTGTACGGCATGAATCGAGGGGGTAAACTGCTCGGTTTTCCCACCGCCAACATCAAACTGGTGGACGAACTTTTCCCCAAAAACGGCGTCTACGCTATTTGGGTGGAGTTGGCCGGGAAAGTGCATCAAGGCGTGGCCAACATCGGCAAGAACCCGACATTCGGCAATGACGCCCTTTCCGTGGAAGCGCATCTCCTCGACTTCAACGAGGATATCTACGGATCGGACATACGAGTCCATTTTGTCCAGCGCATCCGCGACGAAAAAAAATTCAACGGGATAGATGAACTCAAAGCCCGCATTGCCAAGGATGTGGAACTGGGCCGTCAGATCCTGTCCCAGCCCGAGGCGGCCATAAAAATGACCCGACCCGATTTCGCCAGACGCCCGGTCAACGGATAACCCATGTCTTTACGCATCTTCGTCCAACTGATCAATTACTGGAAGGATTTCGTCAAATCCTATCGGACGGTGACCTCGTTCAGATGGCTGGTCATCGGCGTCCTGGTCGGCATCCTTTCCGGTCTGGTGGCCGTTGCCTTTTTCTGGTTGGTCGAATTCGGCAAGTTCTTCATCCAGCACCACCTGGCAGGCATCGTGTCCCCGGACCCGGCAGGCGAAGGCATCTTCGAAGGTCCGGTCGGGGCATACCGTCCCTGGGTCATCCCCATCTGCACCACGGGCACAGCCTTACTCACCGGCTGGCTCGTAAAAACGTTCATTCCAGAGACCATGAACGGCGGGACCGACGGAACCGACGCGACCATCAACGCCTTCCATAACCATGGCGGCATCATCAAGGCGCGGGTAGCCATCATCAAGGGCTTGTGCTCCGTGCTGACCATTGCCTCGGGCGGCTCTGCCGGACGCGAAGGCCCGATCACGCAAATGGGCGCAGGCGCAGGCGTCTGGCTGGCAAAACTGTTCGATCTGTCAGCCAAGGAACGGCGCATGCTCCTGCTCGCCGGTGCAGCCGGTGGCCTGGGAGCCATCTTCCGAGCTCCTCTGGGCGGTGCACTGACCGCCGTGGAGGTGATTTACCGCGAAGACTTCGAAGCAGAGGCGATCCTGCCATCGGTCATGAGTTCGGTGGTCTCCTACTCCATATTCACGTTTTTCTACGGCACCGAACCGATCTTCGGCATCCCCCGTTTCACCTTCCACGACCCGCGCGAACTGATCTTCTACGCACTGCTCGCCTTTGTCTGCGCCGCCGTTGGCTGGATGTACATCAAGACTTTCTATTACATAAAATACAGCATTTTCTTCCCGCTCCGGGAGAAGATCGGCATCATCTGGTCAATGGGCGCAGGCGGTCTGGCCATGGGCCTGCTCGGCATCGCCTATCCCTACACCGCCACCGACGGCCTGATCACAGGCGGTATCCTTTCCGGCGGATACGGATGGCTGGAGCTGGCCATCCTCGGCCAGATCCCGGCACTGGGCATGTGCTACATAATCATAGGCAAGACCGTAGCCACCTCCATCACCATCGGTTCGGGCATGTCCGGCGGCATGTTCGCACCAGCCCTGTTCGTGGGCGGCATGTCCGGCGGCCTGGTGGGCAAACTCGGCCACAAGTTCTTCCCGGATATCGTCACCCAGCCCGGCGCCTACATTCTGGTGGGCATGGCCGCCTTCTTTGCCGGAGTTGCCAACGCCCCCATCGGCCCTCTGATCATGGTGACCGAACTGACCCAGGGCTACGGACTGCTGGCACCGCTCATGCTCGCCTCGGCCCTTTGCATCGTGCTCGGACGCAACTATTCGCTCTACGAGCACCAGGCAGAAAACAAATTCGATTCCCCGGCCCATGCCGAGGATGCCACCATCAATATCCTGGAACAGATGCATGTCTCGGACTTCTATAATCCGGGCGATGTCATCGTGCTTGAGGAAGGGACCACGCTCAAGGCCTTGACCGACATCATCGCCAATTCAAACCAACTCTACTTCCCGGTCCGACGGTCATCGGACGGTTGGTATGTCGGCATGGTCTCCATCCACAATGTGCGAAACTGGATGTTCGAGGAGGATCTGCACGACCTGGTGGTGGTGAAAGATCTCATGTCACGGCCCGTCTACGTGCGCCCCGACTACGATCTCTACCAGGCGCTGCTCCGGTTCGTGAACACGGATTACGGGCAGATTCCGGTGGTGGCCCAGACCAACACCTCGGACATCATCGGATTGATCAACCGCGATGACGTCTTCCAGGCTTATGCCGAGGCCATTGCCGAAGTGAAGGGAGCCGCCGAGATAGTCGACTAGGCCAGGGGCAGATCAAAGATGATCGAAGTACCGCCCCCGCCGTTCTCGCCTGCCTGCCCGACCAACGACGGCGACTTGATCAGCATCATCCCGCCGTGTTCATCGCAAATGATGCGCTTGACCTTGGTCAACCCCATGCCCACGCCCTGCGCCTTGGTCGTGAAGAACGGATCGGTCACATAGGGAAGGACCTCCCTGGAAATACCCGGTCCTGCATCGCTTATGTGCATCCCGTACCAATGACTGCTGGTCCGGGGATGCTCCGTCAACAATGCATCCCTGAAATGCCCGATACCGCCCTGAATAGTCAGTTCCGTGGCGTCACCCTGGCTGAACTCCATGGCATTGACGGCTATTTCGACAATGGCCAGGACCACGATGCGGACATCCACGCCGATCATGGCATTTTCGAGTTCCAACGAGCATTGCAGATCATGCCCCAAGGCCTCGGAAAATTCACGGACCTTGATCAAGGCCTGGGTCATGAGATTGTTGACAGAGATGGCCTGAATGCCATGCGCCGACAAGGACACGTAGTCGCTGACAACCTTGACCAGACTTTCCAGACGCAGGCCGCCTTCACGGACCGCCATTGCGTACTCAATCAACGGGCTGTCCTCCGGGGCCTTCTTCACCAAAAGCCCGGCCATGCCGCCAATGGACATGACCGGATTACGAATCTGATGCGCCAGGGCATTGGCAAAATGGTTGAGGCTCTCGACCCGCTCCTTCTGAATCTGAACCACCTCGGCTGTCCGTTCCCTGACCCGCACTTCCAGGGCCTCATTCTGGCTTTCAAGCAGTTCCTTCGAACGCTTGAGTTGCAAATGAGCTCGCACCCGAGCCTGGACCACTGGCGGACTAATGGGCTTGGTGATGTAATCCGAGGCACCGAGCTTGAAGCCCCAAGCCTCGTCATCAGGATCGGTCAGGGCAGTGATGAAAATGACCGGGATGCCCCAGGTTGCGGGATCAGCCTTCAATCGGCGGCAGACCTCATAGCCGTCCATGTCGGGCATCATGACGTCGAGCAGGATAATGTCCGGCTGCGTTTCCCCCCTTGCACGCTCAAGGGCCGTTGCCCCGTTCTTGGCAACCTGCAGGGAATACGATTCCTGCAGCACATCCACAAGCAAAGTGATGTTTTCGGACTGATCGTCCACGATGAGGATGGTTTCTGACTTCGCCATATCCGTGACTCTAACACGAACAATGCCTTACTGAAAGAATTTCCATTGAATGAACACCTCCTCTTGCCAAACGGCCAGGAGGAATTACCTTTCGAATTGTCATGCAAACATGGAACACAGGCCGGGGACGGCTCACCGTCCGCCAGGGCGACATCACCGCTTTGGACGTGGACGCCATTGTCAATGCGGCCAACTCCAGGCTGGCCGGAGGAGGTGGCGTGGACGGTGCCATTCACCGCGCCGCTGGGGTCAAGGACCTCCAGGAAGCCTGCCGGGCGATTATCCTGAACATCGGTTCCCTGCCGCCGGGAGAAGCCGTCATCACCGGAGGCTTCAACCTGCCTGCCCGACATATCATCCACACAGTCGGTCCCATATGGCGCGGCGGCAGCAACAACGAACCCGTACTGCTCGAAAACGCCTACACCAACAGCCTGCGGCTGGCCCGCAAACACAACATCGAAACCGTGGCCTTCCCGGCCATATCCTGCGGCATCTACGGCTACCCGGTTGAAGATGCGGCACATATTGCGCTTACTGCACTGAAAACAGGACTCGAGGCGGGGCTGGTCAGGGAAGCGACCATGGTCCTGCACGGAGATGCCGTCTTCGAGACATGGTCCGCCATTGCCTGTGAAATTCTGTAAGGAGAATATCGTGGAAATCAGAGGAACTACCATTATTGCGGTCAAGGACGACAAGGGTACTGCCGTGGCCGGAGACGGCCAGGTTACCTTTGGGCAGACCGTTGCCATGAAACACACCGCCCGCAAGGTGCGGCGCATATACAAGGACAAGGTCACCATCGGCTTTGCCGGGGCCACGGCCGATGCATTCACCCTTTCCGAACGGTTCGAGACCAAGCTGGAAACATACTCCGGCAACCTGCTCCGGGCCGCCGTGGAATTGGCAAAGGACTGGCGCACGGACAAATACCTGCGCAAGCTCGAAGCCATGCTCCTGGCCGCCGACGGCGAACACATCCTGATCATCTCCGGCACCGGCGACGTGATCGAGCCGGACGACGGCGTGGCCGCCATCGGCTCCGGCGGCTCCTATGCCCTGGCCGCTGCCCGCGCCCTGCAACAGAACACCGACCTTTCGGCCGAGGAAATCGCGCGCAAGGCCATGGAAATAGCCGCCGACATCTGCGTCTACACCAACAACCACATCACCTTGGAATCACAGAGCAAGTAATATTTGAAGATGCGCGAGGGAAACTTTTTAAACAGTTTCCCTCGCGCGCTCTCCCTTCCAATCTTTTTGGGACCGCGCCGCCTGGAAGGAATATGAAGAGCATGGGTTCTGAGTGCGGCGTGGAGTGCGCGTCATCAATGAACGCACCATTAGAAATAGAAACGTCTTCCACGCCGAAAGGCGTGGTAATAAAAAGTTTTGGAGATTCTTAAGAACCTTTTCCAAAAGGTTCTTAAGCCGCCGGAGGCACACAAAATGAGCAATTTGACACCCAGAGAAATCGTTTCCGAACTCGACAAATACATCATCGGCCAGGAGGCCGCCAAACGCATGGTGGCCATCGCCATGCGCAACCGCTGGCGGCGGCAGCAGATCGACCCGGAACTGCGGGATGAGATCGCGCCCAAGAACATCATCCTCATGGGCCCCACAGGCGTGGGCAAGACCGAAATCGCCCGGCGGCTGGCCCGGCTGACCAACTGCCCGTTCTTCAAGGTGGAGGCCACCAAGTTCACCGAGGTCGGTTATGTGGGCCGCGACGTGGAGTCCATGATCCGCGACCTCATGGAGATCGGCGTGAGCATGGTCCGCAAGGAAGAAACCGAAAAGGTCCGCATCAAGGCTGAGAAGAACGCAGAAGAACGGCTGTTGGACTTGCTCCTGCCCGGCAAAAAGCCCCAGCAGTCCGGCCCCATGGGCTATTTTTCCGGTGGACAGACCGGTGAAGTGGAAAAGGTGGAGCCGCCCAAGGATGACGCCACCCGCGAGAAATTCCGTCAGATGTTCCGCTCGGGCCAGCTCGATAGCCGTGAAGTGGAGATGGAGGTCACGGTGCAGAGCGGTGCTTCCGTCGAAATCATGGCCATTCCCGGCATGGAAGAAATGGGTTCCAGCCTGCAAAGCGCCTTTTCCAACATGTTTCCGGGCAAGCGCAAGGCCCGCAAAATGAAGATAAAGGACGCCTTTCAGACGCTTATCGACGAAGAAGCCGACAAGCTCATCGACCCGGACGCGGTCAACGAACTGGCCCGTGAACGTGTGGAGCAGCAGGGCATCCTGTTCGTGGACGAAATGGACAAGATCGCCTCGCGCCATGATCAGTCGGGCGGGGCGGACGTTTCACGCGAAGGCGTGCAGCGCGACCTTTTGCCCATCGTTGAAGGCAGCGTGGTCAACACCAAGTACGGCATGGTCAAGACCGATCATATCCTGTTCATCGCGGCCGGGGCGTTTCACTTTGCCAAGCCGTCCGACCTGATCCCGGAACTCCAGGGCCGTTTTCCCCTGCGCGAGGAGCTTGCCTCCCTGCACAAGGAAGAATTCTACCGTATCCTGACCGAACCGAAAAACGCGCTCACCGTGCAGTACAAGGCCCTGCTGGAAACCGAGGGCGTGGCCATCGACTACACCAAGGAGGCCCTGGAAGAAATTTCGGCCATGGCCGAAAAGATCAACGAGGAAACCGAAAACATCGGCGCGCGCAGGCTCTACACCATCATGGAGAAGATTCTGGCCACCCTCTCCTTCGAAGCCCCTGACAAGTCCGGACAGAAGATCGTCATCGACCGTGATTACGTGAAAGAACAACTCGGGGATGTGGTGGAAGACCGCGACCTGTCCCGATACATCCTCTAGAAGACCATGTCCGAACGCATCAAGCTGATCGGCGTTCCCCTGGATCACAACTCCTCCTACCTGCGCGGCCCCGCCAAGGGGCCGTACAGCGTGGTCGAGGCCCTGCATTGCGATTCGGCCAACCTCTGGACCGAGACCGGACATGATCTCTCGAACGTCCTCGACCATGGGGGAACCCTTGACCTGAAGGATGCGGACAGTGCCTTTGCCGTCATAGAGGAGGCCGCAGCAGCAGCGGGCGCAGGCCATGCCACGCCCATCTTCCTCGGCGGTGACCACTCCGTGACCTATCCCCTGGTCCGCGGCATGAAGCGGTCCTTGGGCGATTTCTCCATCCTGCACTTCGACGCCCACCCGGACTGCTACCACGAGTTCGAAGGGAATCCGCATTCCCACGCCTGTCCGTTCTCGCGCATCATGGAGGAAGGGTTGTGCACCCGGCTGGTGTCGGTGGGCATCCGCACTGCGTCAGGTCATCAACGCGAACAACAAGCAAAGTTCGGCATCGAGTGGCTGGAGATGAAAGACAGAGCCAGGTGGCCGAGACTTTCCTTTGACGGCCCTGTCTACGTCACGGTGGACCTGGACGCCCTGGACCCGGCCTTTGCCCCAGGGGTCTCCCACCATGAACCGGGCGGCTTGACCACCCGTGAACTCCTGGACATCATCCAGGCAGTTGACGGACCCATCATCGGTGCGGACATTGTGGAACTCAACCCTGACCGCGACCTGAACTCGACCACGGCCATGACTGCCGCCAAGCTCCTGCGGGAAATCGCCGGGATGGTGCTCTCCGCCTGATTTCCGCCGTGATTCCGACAAGAACCGCCATAACATTCTAATGGACTTCTCTGTTTTTTCCTGTCTGATATAGAGTTGCAAGCATATACCACTACACCAGCCTGCGAAGGAAAGCAGTTATGTCCGAACATGAACGCGACAACCGCTCCGAATCCGCCCTGCACAGATTCCTCTGCCGGTTGACGACGTTCCAACTCGTCCGCGCCTGCAGGATGAAGCACAGCTATCCCCTGCTCGGCATTCTCTTGCTGGCCGTAACCTGCACACTAGCCCTGCCGGTCATAAACGCCACCGTCATCTATCCCGCATACACGAAAATCATGGTCGGCACTTTTGAAGATTTCGCTCGCCAACTGGCCATGCACACTCTTCCCGCTTCCATAACGAACACCAAGCTGACGCACGATGTGCTCAATACGAAGCACTTCCTGGCAGATATCTATCGATTGGAGGTGAATTTCGGCCTACTTGAGGTCAAGGTGTTGTCCCCGGAAGGGTTCACCCTTTATGCGACCAACCCGGATGATCTCAACACTCTCGACACAGACCCTGCGCTTACGGACCTTATGGCCAAGGGACACATGTATTCCAGGCTCGTCGAGAACGAAAGTCTTTCCCCCCAAGGCGAAACCGCGACCACATCCGCTGTTTACGCTTACGTCCCGCTCATGCGGGACGACACATACCTTGGGGCATTCGAAATCGTATTCGACGTGACCGGCCCAAAACAACAACTGGACCGCTTCAACACCTATGCCACCTACGGGATCATCCTGATATGCACCTGCCTGGTGGGCATCGTACTGCTTCTGTTGTACATGGAAAGCTCTCGGGCACTGGCCCAGCAGCAGGCCCAAGCCATACGGACCGATGTGGAACAGATCACCCGGCACGACATCAAGACGCCGCTTCTGGGGGCGCTCAACGGCATTACCTACCTGGAAAACTATACCAAGCTGGACCAGGATCAAATGGACATGCTCTATCACATGCGGGAAGCGGTGAATACCGGCATGGACCTGATCAACCGCAGCCTGGACCTCTACAAGATGGAGACCGGCCGTTACCAATACGACCCCAAGGAACTGGACATCCTGGCCGTATGCCGCCGGGTGTTGGCCGACCTGTCCGGCCTTGCCCTGGACATGGGGGTGTCCATGCGCGCCACCCTGTCCGGCAATCTGTTAAAACGAAAAGACACCTTGATCATCGCGGCGGAGGAGACCCTGTGTTACGCCATCCTGTCCAATCTGATAAAAAACGCCCTCGAAGCCTCGGACAAGGACGAACGCATCTCCATCGCAATGACCGCAAACGGGAATTTCACCATATCCATTCACAATCCGCGCCCTGTTCCCGAGTCTATCCGAGACACCTTTTTCGAGAAGTTCGCCTCGGCCGGGAAACGCACCGGCACCGGGCTGGGCACGTATTCCGCTCGGCTCATGGTCAAGGTGATGGGCGGCGATATCTCCATGGATTCGTCGGACGATAACGGTACCACGATCACGGTGAACCTTCCGATTCAACCCCGAACATGATTCAGGAGAACCACATGCCATACGTCAATATACGCATCACCAAAGAAGGCGCCACCAAGGAGCAGAAGGAACAGCTCATCAAGGGTGTGACAGACCTGCTCGCCAATGTGCTCGGCAAAAACCCCAAGACCACCTTCGTCATCATCGACGAGGTGGACACCGACAATTGGGGCATCGGAGGGGAAAGCGTCACGGAGATCAGAAAAAAATAACGGCTCGCCGCAGTCACGGCATTGCAGGCCGAAAAGCGCCTTAACTGTCCTTGAGATGCAGTGTCATGCGAACGTCCGCCACCATGGCCCGCTCGTGATTCACCAGGACCGGATTGAACTCCGCCTCCCATACTTCGGGGAAATCCAGGGCAAACCTGGACATGACCAGAATTATCTCCTCCAAGGCGACGAAATTCGCAGGCTGTTCGCCCCTGAGGCCCTTGAGCAGCATGTAGGATTTTATCTCGCGCACGATCTCAAAGGCATCCTGCCGTGACAGGGGAGCCAGCTTGAAGGAAATATCCTTCATGATCTCCACGTAAATTCCGCCCAGGCCAAACATGAGCATGGGACCGAACTGCTCGTCCCGCTTGAACCCGATGATCACTTCCTTGACTCCGGGAGGTGCCATTTCCTGAACCAGACACCCCGTGATATAGGCGTCCCGGCGCAACCGCTGGGCCTTGGCCGTGATCTCCTTGAACGCGTTCATGACCTCCATGGCATTTTTCAGGTTCACCATGACCCCGCCAACATCGGACTTGTGGGATATATCAGGCGAGGCGATCTTGAGCACCACGGGATAACCGATGTCCTCCGCAGCGGCCACAGCCTCGTCAGAAGACCGGGCAAGCATTGTTTTGGGCGTAGGCAGTCCATATGCCTTGAGTACCTGCTGAGCCTCGAATTCCACGATCTCCGGCTGGTTGCGACGAACGTGCTCGTTGATCACTTCGCGGACCAGATCCCGGTCCCCTTCGACCAATGCGTACTGCGGCTCCGCCCGATGCTTCCAGAGGTAGTATTCATACATGGCCTCAATGGAATGCACGGCAGGTTCCGGGAAGGCGTAACACGGGATGCCCGCTTCCATGAGCTTCTTTCTGGCCACGGCCACACGGGTCTTGCCCATGAAGCAGGCAAAGACCGGTTTACCGCACTTTTGAGCCGTTCGAATGACGGCCTCGGCGGTCTTCTCGATCTCCACCGAAGCCGTGGGCGTGAGCAGGACCAGGATGGAGTGGACCATGGGGTCTTCGCCGACCACGTCCAGAGCCTGACGGTACCGCTTGGCATCAGCGTCTCCGACAATGTCCACCGGATTATAGAAAGCGGCGTAGCTGGGAAGAAATTCCTGGAGCTTCTGGATGGTCTTCTGGGACAGCTCGGCCATGGTCAGGCAGGAACGGTCCGCCGCATCCGCGGTCAGGATGCCCGGCCCGCCCGAGTTGGTGACCACGGCCAGATTCGGCCCCTTGGGCAGGGGCTGACTGGAAAAGGCCTGCGCCAGATTGAAAAGCGTAGCCACATCCCCGACACGGATGACCCCGGACTTGTGAAAGGCTGCGGTGTAGCTCTGGTCCGACCCGGCAATGGCTCCTGTATGGGACGAAGCGGCCTTGGCACCCGCTGCCGTGGTGCCTGCCTTGATCATGATCACGGGCTTGTTGAGGCTGGTCTTGCGTGCCTGTTTCAGGAAATTCTCACCGTGCTCCACGTTCTCGATGTAGCCGAGGATGACCTTGGTGCTCTCGTCATTATTCAGATACTCAAGCATGTCCGCCTCATCCAGGACGGCCTTGTTGCCCAGGGAGATGAACTTGGAAAACCCGATATTCGCACCCATAGCCCAGTCCAGAATGGCCACGCACAGCGCCCCTGACTGCGAAAAAAAGGCTATGGAACCGGGGTTGGGATGGCCCGCGGCAAAGGAGGCGTTGACCCCGACAGAGGTGTTCATCATCCCAAGGCAGTTGGGACCGAGCAACGCGATGTTGAACCGCTCGCACAAGGCGATGATCTGCTGCTCCAGGTCGTGCCCTTCCTTGCCCACTTCCTTGAAACCGGCAGTGATGACGATGGCCGCCCTGGTTCCGTTCTCCCCCAAGGCCTTGAGGGACGGGATCACGAACTGGGGCGGCACTGAGACGACAGCCAGATCCAGGCCACGCGGCAGATCACTGATGTCCGTGATCACGGGAAGCCCTTCGATCACGCCGCCCTTGGGGTTCACGGGCAGCAGCTTGCCGGTGTATCCGGCCGCAAGCATGTTGGTGACGACCGTATGCCCCACCTTGCCGGGTGAAGCGGACGCGCCGATGACGGCTACGGTATCGGGATAGAAAAAAGCGTGCAGATTGGCCTTGGCGGTCAAAGGGAATGCTCCTGGTGCGAAAGTGATTGGTCAGCCATGAGGAAACCTAACCTGAAAGCGGTACAAGGAACAAGGAAAGAACGCCAGGGTGGTGGAGATCACCGCATCAAATCGAATTCGACAGCACAAAACCCGTCCACACTTCGCATTGAGCACCGATCCTTGGCAAACCCTGCCTACAGACTATGGCCGTCTTTCTTCTTTTTCGCAGCAGCCTCCTTGTTCACAGCCTGAGAGGCTGCCGCTGCCGCGAGCACCTCTTCCTCGCCCGTCAGATGCTCCCTGTCCGGGATGTGCACCGAAACACGCGGCTTGGCAAACTCGATGCCCGCCTCGGCAAAATACTTGCGCATCTTTGCCAGGACCAACTTGCGCAGGGTGAACTGGCCGCCGGGCTTGGTCATGAACTTGACGCGCATACGCATGCCGTATTCCTCCATGGCCTTGACGCCCTGGCTCTTGATGTCGGAGAGCATGAATTCGTTCAATTCCGGGACCGCCCGCACTTCCTTGTTGATTTTCTTGATGATCTTCTTGACCTGATGAATATCCGTATCAAACGGCACAAGGTACTGGAGTTTCATGACCGCCCAGTCGCGGGTGTTGTTCTTGACCATCTTCATTGACCCGAACGGGATGGTGTACAAAAATCCCAGATGATGGCGGAGCTTCAATGAACGCACGGAAATTTCCTCGACCGTGCCCATGGCGCCTGCCGTCTCAATATAATCCCCCACCCGGAAGGCATCGTCGGTCAGGAAGAAGATGCCTGAGATGATGTCCTTGACCAGGGTCTGCGCGCCGAAACCAATGGCAATACCGAAAACGGACGCACCTGCGATGAGCGGGCCGATGTCCACACCCATGGAGGAAAGAATGATGAGCACGGCAACCACGGCTATGGACGCGAAGATGAACTTCTTCACCAACTGCAACAACGTTGAAAAACGATCTCCTCCAGGCCCGCCGCCGTCTCCTTCTCCGGATTCGCCGCCGGCCTCGTCCCCCTTCTGCTTGAGCT
Organism: Pseudodesulfovibrio sp. S3; assembly: GCF_004025585.1. NCBI lineage: Bacteria > Pseudomonadati > Thermodesulfobacteriota > Desulfovibrionia > Desulfovibrionales > Desulfovibrionaceae > Pseudodesulfovibrio > Pseudodesulfovibrio sp. S3. The sequence continues at coordinate 171,344 of NZ_QTZO01000006.1, read as the reverse complement.
TGCGTTCGATATACCCGCTGACTGATACCCAAAAGATATAGGCCAGAATAAGCACTATCAGGATGTTTATGCCCGCCCTGACCACCTCCCGGCCCACGGTCAGATCCATGCCCCACACGCGGAACAGGAAAAAGAACGAGGCCGCGAAGACAAGAACCCGAAACCCCCTGGACAGGAAATTCTCGAATTTGGTGATATGCAGGGTTCCGGGCTTATGGTCTTCGACCTCATCCAGCGGCACCTCCATATCAGCCATCTCCACGGCAAAACGGACCAGCCGTTGGGTGGCCCAATCGACGAGGAAATAGGCAGGGACCACAAGCAGGGTCAAGACGCCCGGGAGCATGGCTTTGCCCCCGAAAATCATCAGGGCGAAGACCCAGAAAATCCAAAAAAAGAATACATAGACGATGGCACCCACATGCCAGGCACCGGCCAGTTGATACAGGAGACTGTCAGGGGCATTGTTTCGACGGATGCTCTCTGCCACCACCCTCTGGTTCCACAAGGCCAACAGAACGAGCATGAAGGCCACGATGAAACCGAATGCCGTGGTGACAAGCAGCGTCATAGCCTCACTGCCGCCTTCGAACCGAAGCAGCGTTACCACGAGCAGGCCCACGGCCATGACCCTGGCCACATTGACGGTCCATCGGAACAGGTACTGGGCCACGGAATCCGACAAGGGAAGATAACGCAGGGTCGGGGCATGAGGGGCCAGCAGGAAACGCGAGGCGACCTTGACCAGCTCCAGAAAAACCATTGCGGTAAGCCATGCTATGATCACGGGCTTGCTGGACGCCCCTTCATGAAACAGAGTCAGGTAGCACAAGAAGACAACGGCCGTGAATATCACCACGCCAAACAAATCGAGCAAGGCGCGCAGGAAAAGTCGTCCCATACGCGTATACCACGCGGCCCCTTCGCCAACGACGGAAATCGACTTGCGTATCTGTTTGGTTCTCCTCTTGAAAATAAAAATCGCCCCCACCCACAGGACGCTGAGGACCACGACGGCCAGGAGCAGCTTTCCGGGCGGGAGTTCGTCGCTTCCGGCCAATGCAGCGGCCAGGACTTTGGGCAATTCCCTGGGAGCAGCCGATGCGCCCGAAAAAAGGTATTCAAAACGCTCCCTGACAAAGGCGGCACCCCTTTTCAACTTGTGAACGGCGGCAGCCAGCCCGGTCTCCTCCGGCGGCAGAGGAGGCGCGGCATTCTTCTGCAACTCGGCCAGCAGCAGGCGGCGGACCTGCCCGTCACTCAGGGAGGCCATGATCTCATTCAATTGGCTCGGTGTCGCATCCGACGGAATGACTACGGGTTCAACGGATTTCGAACCAGAGCCACTGTTGGCAGCGCCCAATGCCGTATGAGTTCCTGCAAGACCGGACAACAGACAGACCAGAGCAACCAGAATGAAAAGCCGTTTGAACATGACGCTCCCGCCTCACTATTAATAAAGAATTATTGAACTTCTTCTACCAAGCGGAAGGGATCATTGTAAACTGAAAATGAATATCCCTGTGAATCTAAGATCTTGCCGCGTGAAAAGACTCTGACCGGAATAACGCCGGAGGCTGGTACCCAGTGTACCCCCGGCACCGAGGCAATCCAGGATTCGCACATCACACAGATTTTTTCCCGGAAATAGTAACGAAGATGGTCGCCCCATTACCCGACGAAGACTCTGCCCAGCTCTTTCCGCCCAACTTCTCGGTGATCATGCGGCAGAAGACCAGCCCCATCCGCCCACCTTGATCCCACCAACCAGTGTATCGCCGATTTCCGCATGGTGAAACGACCTGATCAATCGCTTCAAGCTTCTCTTCGGGGATACCGTTGCCATATCGGACACGGACAATCAGCCGTACACCATCCGGGTTTCCGAAGTGTACCGTTTATCCGTCCTTTCCGCATAAAACTGTAAGCGGTTGCGAGAAGATGCAGGAGTATTTTTTCAAGATGTACCGGAGCCGCATTGAGTTCCGTAAGCGGCTCTTCTCTCTCCGGCACCAGCTCGACTTCATCGTTGCTCCCGGCCCTGCCCCGCCACAAGAATGGATATCCAGGACACGGCAACCATGCCCATAAACCCGTCCCAGTGATGGCCATCCCTCTTCTCACCGACGACATCTTCTCAAACTTTGCTCAAATCCGCCAAGCACAACGGCGGCACATGCGCATTTCATAGGCGCGATGAAACGAGACGTGCCTCCCCCTCAAAAAAAAGGACACCCCGCTATTCCCCCTACCCCTACCCACGGTTTTCCCTTGACCACACCCCGGCCCCTGGTTTAGAAATCGAGTCCTCTTTAGCCAGGATAGCTCAGTTGGTAGAGCAACTGATTCGTAATCAGTAGGTCGTCGGTTCAATTCCGATTCCTGGCTCCAAGAAAAGACAAGGGCTGACGCGGTTTTATAGCCGAATCAGCCCTTTTTTTTACTGCCGATAAGTGTCGAAAACTACCGACAAATGGACCCCTGCCAGGGTCCATTCCTACGTTTTGGGGTCCATATTGGGTCCATCCCAAATTACTTCTTGTCGGTAAACAGATCGAGTGGGCCGAGCTTTACGAGATTGACCGCTGCCCGTAGGCCGTCATCGGTGACGTCGGCATAAGTATCGGCGGTCACTCGGAACTCAGAATGACCGAGAGCTTTCTGAAGGGCTTTCATGCCGCCACCGCTTTCGAGCATGGCAACAGAAAAGGAATGGCGCAGATCGTGGAGGGTGAGATGCCCGAAGCCACCAGCCTTCAGGGCTTCTTTGGTTTTGTGGGTGTAGGTGTCGGCGTGTCTCCACCGAGTAAAGATTTTCCCCCTGCCCTTCTTCATCGACTTCAAGAGCGTTATAAACGATGCGCTCATAGGGTATGTTTTGCTAAGGCTCCGCTTTTCCTTGGCAATGAAATATTCTTTCCGATCCCAAAGGATGTCTTCCCAACACAATTCCACCAGCTCCGACCGGCGGCGACCAGTGGAAAGGCAGGCTACAACAAACCGGCGCAGTCCAAGGTCTTTGATGGACTGTATAAAATCCGTGATTTGCTTTGGCTCAATGAACCCCACACGCTTTGCCTGAGGTAGCAGCTTTGCCCCCTTGAATGGATTGGCTTTTAGATAACCCCACTCCACGGCTTTGTTCATGACGGCCTTGGAATGCCGGATATAGTTGTTGATGCTGGAGGGCCTCAACTTTCGATTTCTGCGCTTCAGCTCATCCATGGTTTTCAGGGTGAGCCTATCGAGACGAATGTTGCGCCCTTCAATTTCGATAATTTTCCGAAGAGCCAGCCGGTTGGCTTTGAATGTTTTGCTCGGCTGGGTATCCAAAGCCCAAGCCTCGAACTCATCGGCAAACTGACCTAGCGTTGTTGAACACTCCCCGGTGATCCGGCGGACCTTCCCCTCAAGGTAGGCGGTCCTTATAATTTTCAAAAGTTGGGAAGCTTCAACATAATCACGGGTACTCAACGTCAATCTCTTGCCGTCAATTTTATAATAGTAGCCGTTTCTTCCAGCCACTTTAAATGGCTTTCTGCTGATACCCATGATGTCCACCATCAAAGCCCCGCCCTTTGCAGCAGGGTAAGGGCCTTGCTTCCCAGCTCGTTGGAATGAATGGGCAGGGAGCTTTCAAGGATTCGCCAATCCTTTCTTTTCCCGGCGGGAATCTGCCTGGCTACAACAACACCATCCCGGCACCAATTGCGCATGGTGTCCCGGTGTATGTTGCATGCCTCGCATGCTGCCCCCATTTTCAACCAACGTTCCATTCTTCAGCCCTCAATATTTGAAGGGCTGAATGCTGCCACACGGCAACACATACAGTCAACACCAAGTCACGCAAATGCGATATCTAAAAAATTATTCCATATCTAAAAGAGATGCAGCGCGCGCCAATGCAACACCAGGCTCAACTCCAACGGCTTTGCAAAGCTGATACAAATCACTGGCTCTCAGCGGGACGCGCCCGGAAAGGAACTCCCTGACATCACCAGGATCAACCCCTTCAACCGAGTCCGGCCCTTTACCCAAAAGCGAAAATAAATCTTTCAAAACTTTCGCTACAGCCGCATCAAGCCGAGTCATAGACTTGTCGGGCGCAGGAGCGGGAAAAGCCCCGACACCAGTCCCAAACACTTCTGGCAAGGGTATCCGCAGCCTATCCAGGATACGGACCATATCCTTGAAGGTTGTACGGTCACCGCCCCGCCGATTCAAAAGCCAACGGTTCACGGTCGCTCGATCGCACCCGATGAGTTTCGACAGTGAGGCTTGGGACTCCCCGTTCTCAATCCGGTCATTCAAACAGGCGAGGATCAGTTCCCACGCACGTTCTGTAATTCTAATACTGTCCATGCTCCCATCCATATCTCTCTCCATTGCGGCCAAGTATCAATTTTTGTGTTGACATATACGTTGCCATACGGCAACGATAGCCCCATGAAAAACGCACTCGAACAATACCGGCAAAGGATGGGCTTTGGCTTCGCGGAGTTGGGCCGCATGGTCGGCTTCGACCGAGCCACAGTCTGGAAGCATTGCAAAGCAGAGCAAGTTCCAGAGGCGGCTGCAGCTCGCTATCACGCAAAATTGAAAATCCCTCTGGAGGATATTCAGCCCGACCTGTTCAAGGGCGAGACTAAGTCCTAGCACGGAGAAAAATCCCCGCAAACCCATGTGTTTCAATACGGAGGAACAACACCATGGAAATCAGAATGGACACGCAAAGTCTGGCGAACCTGGACGCCATCGACGCCTTCAAGCTGGCGATTGAAAGCTCCGGCAAGGACGTTCCCACAATCACCAAAGAGATGGAATGGAGCGAGTCTCACACTCGCCGCATCTTCAGCACAGAGAAATATTACCCCTCAGTCGTGGATCTCCCACGGTTCTGCCATGTTGTCGGCAACAATCTGGTCCTGCAATGGCTTCAGGCCAAGGCCATGACCTACGGCCTGCCGACTGAGGACCGAAACATCGACTGCGAGAACCTGGTCTTCCGCATCGGCAATCTGTTTGCCGAAGTCGGTGACGTAGGGCGCAAAGGCCAGGAAGCCATAGCCGATGGCAAACTGGAGCCGCATGAGCTGCGCGCCGTCATCGATGAAGTCAAGGACGTACTGACCGAAGGCATGGAGCTTGTCGGCGACCTACGGATCCTCGAGCGGGATCTAACGGAACAAGCGAAAGGGGCAAAGTCATGAGTAGGCAATTTATCGCAATCCGCAAACAGGAGCGGATGAAGACCCTGGCGAAAATCATGTATTCGGCCCTGGACAGCGGCGACCGCCGCGTCCTGGTCAAGCAGATATTCTACATGCTCCCCGCCGCCCTTCGCTTCAAGAAACAGTGCGAGCTGCATTATTTTTTGAAAACGCTCCCGCTGACCATAGAAGGACAAGGGCAAGGCCGGGGGAAACGGACAATCCTACGTATCGATGCCAGGGGGCTTTCCTTCATTGCGGACAAACTCGACATGAAATTGATCGACCTGCTGAAATTGTCCAACCCCAAGCAAAGGGAACACGCCGCATTTATGTCAGTAGGCGACTTCCACCAGATGCACGACGACATCCCCGAATTTGCCCCCATGGGCGACCCCGTATTTAACCTCACTAAAGCCCCAACCCTTTAAGCACTAGGAGAGGCAATGCTCGAAGCCGAAAACGCTATCTTCATCTGCACCCAATGTGGACGCATTTTTTATGGATCTCCAGACGAGGGAGACTCCCCACTCCCTTGCGGACACAGATACACCATAGCCGCTTCCCCCGTGATGCTCATAAGGGACTGCGTCCTCGCCGATCAGGTTTGGGATCTTGTTGGCGATGACATAGGACACTCCAATATATTTGAAACTCTGAAGGCCATGATTAATGACTAACTACCGCCAGGACATTGGTGCGGCTGAAATTATCAAGGCGTTGATGCAAGACTCCTCTCTTCAGTTTGTTGATTGCAATACCCACCTTCGCAAGGGGCTTTGCCCCGCATGTGGGAAAAATGAACTCTGGATAAAAAAGGATGAGCCATGGAGAGTCAGTTGCAACAGGATGGACAAATGCGGATGGACTGCCTCCACGCGGGAGCTGCTACCGGAACTGTTCACCAACTTCTCAGAGAAATACGCTCCAACAGAAGACAAACCGCACAGGACCGCAGACGCCGTAATGGGATTCGACCGAGGATTCGACCTGTCCAAAATCCGAGGATGGTATGAACAAGCGTCATACACATTCCCCCACTCTACAAGCATGTGCCACACGATCCGGTTCTACCTGGACAAGGAGAAAACGCGATATTGGGAACGGCTCATCGACAAGACAAAAGCCGATGGACAGAAAAACAATATCGGGGGGAAGCGCAAACCGAATGGCTCTCTGTTCAAGGGAGACGCATGGCTCCCACCAACAGTCACGCTTGAAGACGGCGACCGCTGTTTTCTAGTAGAGGCAATTTTCCATTCTATTGCCCTTTACCATTATGACTACAAAGCCGCTGCAACCATCTCAAGCAACCACTTCCCTGAATCATTTATCAAGGCGCATGCCGGAAAAGGGATAACATGGGTCTTGGCCCTGGATGGAGACAAGGCCGGGCGCAAAGGCACAATCAAAGACGCCAAGCTGCTGACCGAGATGGGGGAAAAAGTAGAAGTCCTCATCCTTCCCGACAACGGGAAAGATTGGGACGACTACCACCGCGAACACAAGCTGAACAAAGCCCTCATCGAGAATGCCCTCTACAGCGGCAAACTCTTCATGGCCAAAAGCGTGGAGGAGAAAGCCTACCACTTCTATCAACGCCACCCCTACCGGACCTTCATCCTCGATTTCGATTCGGCATTGTATGGGATCGAGATCAACTCCGGCGCGCTGGAAATGGACCTGAACCCGAGGAAAAAAGACGATGGAGAATCAGACCCCGCGCCAATCGACTTGAGTTCCAAACAAGGTTGGGACGTTTTCATCCGGTGCGTTGACGTCGACCAGATATCCAACGTCTATCCCCGCTTTCTCTACATGGAGCGGGATGAAATCATGGAGGAGCAACGCTACGTCTTCCAGATCGAATACTCCAACGGCAACCCTTCGGACATCATCGGCCTGGAGGGAACGAACATCACCAGCCCGGACGCCTTCCACAAATCTCTGTTGAACAAATCCCGAGGCGGCACCTTCGACGGCGAGGTCAAGCAACTGAAAATCCTGCGCGACATGTGGCTGAACTCGAAGATGAAGACGGTCACCTCCATTCCTTTTGTGGGCTACGACCGTGACACCAGTGCCTATGTTTTCCAACAGGCTGCCTACTACAACGGACGCGAAATCAAGCTGAACCGCGATGGCTACTTCCAGGTCGGCAAGACCGGAATCAAGACCAGCCTGAACGGCGTGTCCATCACCACGGACGGCGAATTCAAAACGGATTGGCTCGAGAACTACTTCAAGGCGTTCCACTGGCAAGGCCTCGCCCTGCTGGCCTTCTGGACCGGGAGCCTGTTCGCGCAACAGGTTCGCGCCAAGCATAAAAGCTGGCCCTTCTTCGAGTTCACCGGCGAACCGGGCGCGGGAAAATCCACGGCTCTGGAATTCCTCTGGAAGCTCTTTGGCCGCGACGATTACGAGGGCTTCGACGTCATGAAGGCCACCCCAGCCGGACGCCGCCGCGCCTTCAACCAGGTATCAAACCTGCCGGTGGTCATCATCGAATCCGACCGCGATGACGGCACCAAGGATGCCAAGGCCAAGCAGTTTGACTTCGATCTGTGCAAGCCCTTCTTCAACGGACGCGGCACCGGCACCCTGGGTGTGGCCAGGAGAAACAACGATGTAGAGGAATCCCTTTTCCAAGCCGCCCTGGTCATAAGTCAGAACGCCGAAGTGGACGGCTCCGAAGCTCTCCTGCAGCGCATCGTCCATGTCCATGTGGACAAGCGCCACCACAAACCGGATTCCCGCGAGGTGGCCCGGTGGTTCGAGCGGCAGAACAGCTCCACCGTTGGCGGCTTCCTCCGCAAGGCCCTGCGCTACGAACGGCAGATACTCCAGGTCTATGAAGAGGCCTTTCAGAAATACGAGGCTCAGTTCGGCAAGAGCGAAAAGATCCGCAACGAACGGATTGTAAAGAACCACGCCCAGGTCGCCGCGTTCGGCGATGCCCTGGCCGTCATGTTCCCCAAGGCCATGACAAAGGACCGTCAGGAGAATCTGGCCGACTACATCCTGAAAAGGGCCGAGGCCAGGGAACAACGGCTGGCGCACGATCATCCCATGCTGGAACAGTTCTGGGAAAGTTACCACTACATGAACAGCCAGCATCCCACCAAGGAAGACGACTTCCTCAACCACTCGAACAAGAGCGACCAGCTCGCCATCAACATGGAGCAGATCCGCGAGATGTGCCAGAAGCACGGCCAGGAAATGCCCGACCTCAGACAACTGAAGAAGCTGCTGCCCCAGGGCAAGCGGCACAAGCTTATCGAATCCGGACGGGCCATCAACAGCCGCCACCTGGGCAAGACCGTCCGCTGCTGGATTTTCCAAAAATAGGAGGAGCGCATGGAAACGAAAAGGAAGAACACCGAACTGGATCCGATACTCGGACAGGAAGAACAGCTTGCCCAAGTGAACGCCAAGCCCAGGGCCGGGTCAAACCGGAAGCGGCCCAGATGCATCACCCCAGGTTGCCCAAGCAAAAGCCGATGCCTTTGCCCCGGCTTTGACGGCGTGGAGCGGGACTATTCCGCAAACCTCCGAGGCAACCATTCCTGCGGATACTTCAGAACAATGGAGGACCTATGGCAACCGTCGAAATAGAATACTCGACCCTGGAGTCAATCCTAATGCTCATGCGGTTAATTGACAGATTGGACGGCTATTACCCCGGCGTTGCCCTGGTCAAGAGCCAGGCCGAAGCCGTGGATGCAGTGCTGAAGACAAACGCCGAAGCGCAGACCACGCAGGGCTGAAGCTGACTTTCAAATAAAATTTCCATATTGGCCTCCCCCATGGCCCTGGCCGTCATCCTGATTCCTCCGTTATCAGGGTGACGGCCTTCTTTCTTTGAGAGGATCTACGGCCGCATTTTACGCGCACGCACGCAGGCGCGTCACGCGTGAGGGGGCAATTCTTGGAAACATGGGAGGGGTTCGGAAAAGTGTAATTTTTGTAATCTCGATTTTGAAAAGCTCTGAAAGCTAGTCACACCAGGGGCTAAGAGCATTTATCATAATGTAATTTTTCAGTAATAATTATGTAATTAAATTACACTTTTCTCATTACATTTCTCAAAATACCAACCTGTTGAATTCATTGCTCATTACATTTTTGATTACACTTATTTACAGGGAAATTACATTTTGACCCTGTTTCTGAAATCAAGGCATACTGCGGTTTAACGCCGGATTCGGCGTTATGGATTACAAAAATTACACTTTTCCGATGCCCCCTCCCCCGTGGAGGAAATGGAGGGCCACTATGGAAGCCGGTGACTATCTGCTTATGAATGGAATTTCAGTAAAGATTATAAGAGCTAATGACCGCTTCGTCGTTTTGGATTCCGGCCATAGCCTGACGCGTGAGCAGGCGCAGAGGTTCAAGCACTGTTCTGCCAGGCCTGAATCGGGCATCACCTATACGCAGACAAGGCGAGTCGGGAAAACATTCATCACCAAGCAGATCGACTTGATGGAGCATCTCAAACTCTTTTAGCCGGGCATCTATTTAGCAGGCTGATGCACCCCATAGGCCAGCGTGTCAGGAAGCGGACACGCTGGCCTTCCTTTGAGGGGAATTCATCCACTATCTTCTATTGGGAGACACTCATGCTCGAACAGAAACAGATTACCATTGATGACGCTTTGAATAGACTATCCCTTGTTGCCCACAGTCTCAGCTTTCTTGCTGAACAAAATAACGGGACAAACCTGGGCGCGCTGCTGACGCTCCTGGAATATCGGCTTCAGGAATGCCTCATGGCCTTGGATTCCCCACAGGGCAGGTAAAAGGAAAGCCCCGGCAGCGTCCATGCTGTCGGGCCTTGCTGGCTTACTGAAAGGGCGCATCTAGACTTGGATGGGTGGACATGATAACTCTTTGACAACCCAATAAGATTACATTTTTATTATAAGACTCACATCTCAAACCCTTTGCTAAAACTGGCTAAAAGACTGTGCAAAACAAAGAAAACGGACGTTTTTACACCCCCACGCAGCTCGCTTTGTGGATATCTCAACGGGTACTAAAAAAAACGCAAGCCACAGAAATAGTCCGCATTCTTGAGCCAAGCTGTGGGGATGGAGTTTTTCTACGCTCCCTGGCCCAAAATGAGCGGGCTAATCACTTCAGAATCAACGCAGTTGAGACAGACAGCAACGCTCTCCATAAAGCCCAAGAAAGTTTCCCTTCTGCTTTTTTTTACAACGAAGACTTTCTATTATGGAAAGCACCCACCGAATACGACATAGTTCTGGGTAACCCGCCTTATATTAATAAAAAAAACTTAACGTCTACCCAGACCGCTATTTGCAAACAGGTCCATATCGAAGCAGGCTTAGCAAACAGAGAAATCTCCAATATCTGGACGTCCTTTGTAATCAAATCTTCTTCGCTATTATCTACACATGGCATTCTTTCTTTTGTCATTCCGACAGAATTGCTACAAGTAAAGTACGCTCAAGAAATCAGAAACTTTTTGCTGAATAACTTCTCAAGAATTGAAATCATTTCTTTCAGAAAACTAGCCTTCAAGGCGTTAGAACAAGACACTGTAATCCTGTTGGCTTACAAGGAAGCAAATGAAAAAGGCTTCTTTTTTACGGAAGTTGACTCTATCGAAGAACTCAATTCGGACTCAGTTCAATTCACCAAGCACGAAGCTGCTGAGAACACAAAATGGACTTCATTTGTTCTGAATGCCAACGACCTTGCTTTTGTAAATAACCTCGTAGCCAAGTGTCATCCTGTATCAAAATACTGCAAGTCCGTTGCTGGAATTGTAACTGCAGCCAACAACTATTTCATAGTGTCAGAAGAAGTTGCAAATACCTATTCTCTCGGCAAATACGTTAAGCCAATTATCCAGAAAGGAACATTCGTCAATGGCTCTACCAGAATCACCCCAGAAAGCTTCGACCAATTACGGGCAACGGGAAAACCCTGCTATCTTCTTGATCTTAATGGGCTAGATGCGGACAAGTTCAATAAAGGCCTTAACGATTATCTATCGCTAGGTCATTCAGAAAAAATCCCGGCGCGCTACAAATGCCTTAAACGCAAAAGATGGTTTGACATTCCCTCAATATGGAAAAGTGAAGGATTCTTTTTCAAGCGAGGCCACGCCTATCCAAAAATCATCGACAATCAAGCAGATGTCTTTGTTACAGACGCGGCATACCGAATCAGAATGAACGAAGGACTTGCCATTGAAGGACTCATAATGTCTTTTTACAATTCCCTCACCCTTCTGTGCTCTGAACTATTCGGTCGCTACTATGGGGGCGGGGTTTTGGAGCTAACGCCCAAAGAGTTTAGAAGCCTTCCATTGCCATACGTTGCCCCGAAGAATAATTACGGGCAGTTTTTATCTAGATTTGAAAAGAAAGATTGTATAGAAAGTTTTCTACACAAAAACGATCTTCAAATCCTTCAGCCTATAGATGGAATGTCAAACAACGACATATTAAGGGTCCACGAACTATACACTCGAGTAAAACGAAGAAGACTCAGGGGATAACCAATGGAAATCAGAAGAGAGCAACGAAATCAGGACCTAAGCTGGTTCATTGATATGTACGAAGCAGAAAAGCTGCAACTTGATCCTCCCTACCAGCGCAAGAGTGTTTGGGGTCCGAAGGATAGAAAATTTTTCCTCGATACAATTTTCAGCAACTACCCCTGTCCTGCCATATATCTACAAAAAGAAATCACTGAGACCTCAGTTATATATAATGTTGTTGACGGAAAACAACGCCTTCAAACAATCTTCCTTTTTTATCAAAATAAAGTTGCATTGCCGGATACACTTTCTGACCCAAAGCTCGTCGGGAAAAAATGGAAAGATATAGAAAGTGACCCGACCTACCGCTACAAGTTTTTCAATTACTCTTTTTCTGTAGAACAACTTCAATGTGAGGAAGATGTTCAATGGGATGAGGTTTTTAACAGAGTTAATACAAATCAAAAAACCCTCAAGGACCAAGAGTTACGCCATGCGCGCTTCAACGGATGGCTTATAAAGAGAGCAGAAGCAGAAGCTGGTTCAAAATTCTGGGTTGATTTAAAAGTGTCTACTCGGGGAAGAAGCAAACGAATGCGCGACACTGAGTTCATCTCAATACTTATGCTCGTGATGCTTGAAAAAGACTTTGTAGGATTTCCGCAAAGCAATCTTAACGAACTGTATGTCAAATATGATTTTGACGTTAATGAATTACCCTCAGACGAATACGATGCAGAAAAAGACCAAGATAATGAGCAAGAAGAACTTCAGACAGTAACTCAAGAAGACATCGACTTGTTTGAAGAAAACTTCAAACAAGTAAAAGAATATATCCAAGAAGTTATCGATTATGACCCAGAACTAATGAATTACATAAGCAAAAAACCACTCACCCACATATACAGCTTATGGGCTTTAGTCTCATTCAACCTCGAAAAGAGTAAGGATACAAAAAACCTTAGCAAAATGTTCTGCTCGCTCCTCAAAAAAGGTGATCAATTCAGCACAGCAGACTTTGAAATTGAAGAATTACCTAAAGATAACAGTACACAAGCAGCGTATAAATACCACCAATACACCACCGGGGCCGCGACTGAAAAAGGGCCAAGACAAAAACGCCATGAAGCACTAATAGAATACCTTGGCTGGGCAGAATAAAATCTAATGAAAGTCTCTAAGTCCATACGGGATCTTCACAGCGAGCTCAAAGACTATGCACTGCCTCTTGGAAAAGAAGTCAGTGGGATTCTAAAAGACTATGCAGAACAAAATAAATGGTCTTTTTCCGAACGAGTTAAAGAAGAAATTAGTTTTGCTCAAAAAATTGAAATGGGGATGTACTCATCTATCGAGGAAATTGATGATTTTTATGGCTGCGAAATAGTTGTATTGAATCTTAAAGATATCGATACTGCTAAAAAATTCATTTACAATAGTTTCAACGTCATAAACGAAAGGCCTAAAAAACTCGTATCAGCTGATTCCTTTTTCTTTGATGGAATCAGGCTGTACGCACGACTTAAAGAAAGAGTTGCTGGGCCAAAACCATATTCATGGATGACTTTTGAAGTCCAAATAAAAACGCTTTTAGAAAAGGCCTGGGGAGAAGCTACCCACGATTTCACTTATAAATGCAAAGAGGTCAAGTGGGGAAAAGAACGTTTAGTTTACCAACTGAAAGCCATCTTGAACCATGCTGACATAATGTTTTCAGAAATTGAAACCGTCTCGGATATCTGCTTGCCAACGGCCTCATCCATTACCCATGACAACGTTAATAATGTCACCAAATGGATTCTTGATAATTGGAATGAATCCGCATGCCCTGACAATATGAAACGACTATCTGAAACCATTGTTAACTTATGTAAAACTTACAATCTAGATTTTGATTCATTAAAAAAAATTGTAGCAAAGCATAGAGAGATTAACGGTATTCAAGAAGATTTATCAATTTACTCTTCTATCCTTCAAGCGGTGTTTAACTCCGACCATAAAGGCTTTTGGGCAAAAGCCGGTAAAAAACATCACTATCATGATTTAAAACTCGTTATTCCTCCAGAAGTTGAATTATCAAAAGAGGTAAAAGAAAAAATCGATGGCACACGTTTAGTTCCAATTGACTCTCTTCATGCTCCCCCGAAGTAGCCTCTCCCCTCCATGGAGAACGAAGAGAAGCCCCGGTCTAAACCGGGGCTTCCTCCTTCCTAGTAATTCTTAATAAAGACCTCACCCGCCGTCTTTGTCTTGCCCCCGCCTCCCACCGTGTACTTCGTTTTGGTGTCCAAGATGTCAAAGGCCGCGAATGTCTCGCGTATCTCAGGGCAGTCGTTGAGCGACAGCAGAAACTTCCCCTTCAGGTTGGACAACAACTCGGCCAGCCGGGCGAAGTCTTCCTTGCTGAATAGCCCCCGGCCATAGAAATGCTCCGTGCCATAATACGGTGGGTCCAAATAGAAAAATGTCTCAGACCGGTCGTAACGAGGGATATACTCAGCCCAGGGCAAGTTCTCCACAGTCACACGGGTCAGGCGCAAATGGACTTCTGAAAGTTCAGTTTCAAGCCGAATCAGATTGACCGGCGGGAATTTGTCCACGCCCACCCCAAAGGTCCGACCAGTCACCTTGCCGCCGAAGGAATGACGCTGCAGATAGTAGAAACGCGCAGCGCGTTGAATGTCGGTCAGGCCCCCGGACTCCAGTTGCTCTTTGAAGTCGGTGAAGGTTTCCCTGGAGGAGAGGATAAATTTGAACTGCTTGCAAAACTCCTCGAGATGATTTTGCAGGACACGGTAAAAACTGACCAGGTCGCCGTTGATGTCGTTCAGGCTTTCGTACTTGCTCGGATCCTTGCGAAAGAAAACCCAACCGGCTCCGGCGAAGGCCTCGGCGTAGTGTTTGTGTTCGGGGATGAGTGTGAGGATCTGGTTGGCGAGCTTGGACTTGCCGCCAACCCAACAGAGGGGACTTTTCATGGGGTATACACCTTTACAGGTTTTGCCTCGGCTGCTACCACGCTCGAACCCATTGTGAAATGGGTAGGAGTAGCGGCCTTGGTCGTGGTCCGGTGCTGCTACACCGTTCCAGTGAGGGCGCTTTTGCCGTCCTCGCCTACTCCGCCTAGTTACAAGCCCCGGCATTCGTGTCGGGGCTTTGCTTGTGGATCAACCGCCCATCGGCTCCGTTGAAAACAAACTCCCCTGTTCCGTGGGGGCCGTCTCCCGGATCCTGTCGCGCAATTCCTTGGAAAGGGACAAGGCCGATGGACTGAGGGTGTGGGAAAACTCCACATTCATCACGAACGTGTGTCCGCACTCCGGGTTCGAGCAGGCGCAATAGGCCTGCTTGAACTGGCGACTCATGGAGTTCGAGCTTTCGATTCGGGCGACTCGTTTGCAGATGGGACAATATACTCTGAAGGCCATGGTGTTTTCCTTGTAGATTCATCACACTGCCTGATTTTCAGTTTCACGGTCAAACGAGATTTGGTCGCGCTGCAAAAGCACCTCGTTTATTTCCTCGGCCAGTTCGTCCTGGATGGGATGAATCTCGTTTTTTTGGTACACGGCGTCGATTTTGACGATGTCGCCAAAGCCGGTTTGGTTCTGCGGTATGAGGCAGGCCAGGGCCGGGGGCATCCGGTGGGCCGCGATGATATCGTCCCGCGACAGATCCTTGATTTTCTTCAATTCGTCTTTAGTGGAAAAGTCGCCCACCGGCAGGATCTGAATGGAATCCTTTTGACCGTTGGGGATATGCACGAACATGGACCGGAAGTTGCCCAGCCCTTTGGTGCCTTTGATCTTTTCCTTCAACGTCTCCTGATCGGCCTTGTCGAGATCCCCGGAGGAATAAAACACGTAGCCCATGTGCGCGCCGTTGCGATAATACTTGCGCCTGAACAGGGTGGCGTCCTCGTTCAGGAGCATGGACTGAATCGCGCCCAGGTACTCGGGCAGGCCATAAATGGTCTGGGTCACGTCATAGCTTTTCAGGTGCAGCACTTCCCCCTGCTTGAACGGGACCAGCTCGCCGTAGATCTGGAGCATGCAATAGGTGTCCGGTTCCTTCATGCGCCGCATGTTGATGGCCGGAAGGTGCTTCAGCTCGACCACTTCGCCAAGGAAGTTGCGGACTTTCTGGAAGTACCCATTTTCAAAGACCAGATAGTCCTTTGTCATGGCCTTCATGGCCTTGCGGCTCAACGCGCTGGAGGCCTTAAACCCGCGCATGACCTGCATGGTTTTGAAGCCCAGGGCCGGGCCATGGTAGGCGTTGGCGCGCAGGAGCCGGGCCAGGCCGGTCAGCGGGACAGGGGTTTCATAGTACCGCCCGTTGTCCCACAAATAGACGCCGAGATTGTCAAAGATCGCGCCCTTCAGAACCGTTTCCGGCTCGCCAAAAGTAAAGATATGGGATTCGCTCATGGATACTCCTTATGAACGTCAGGCTATGATGACTTTCTGTTTATGCTTCACATTCAGCGGTTCGTTGTAGAGGGCGTGCATGATGGCCCAGGCCACGTCCGCATGGCCGGTGGCCTCGGTTCGGCCTGCCGAGTAGGTGACCATGCCGGAGCTGGTGGTATCCTGCCGGATGGTCAGGAAAGCGTGGGCGATGTCGGACTGTCCGGCGTCCCATTCCAGGCGACCGCTTTCAATGACATCCTTGCCCTTCAGGACAAGTTCAATCTTGGTGGTGAGGCTGTAGTGAATGGGCATGGCTGCCGGGAAGAACGCCTTCACATTCTCGAAAACGCCATAGCCCGGCCCGGTGATGTCGATACCGATATGAACGAAATTGAACCGTTCGGTCAGTTCCTTGATGCGCTCCGCCTGCCATGAAAAGGACTTATTAACCCACTTGAACCGGGCCAGTATCCGAAATTTCCCGCCCGGCTTGAGCGGCGGGGCCAGAATCACGAAGGACGAATCGTCCCGGTGTCGGCTGGGGTCATAGCCGCCCCAGACCGGCATGTCGCCGAACGGTCGGAGCGCGTCCGGATCAAAATCAAGCCACTCGTCCATGTCGCAATAACAGGCCTCAAGATCATGCAGCCTGAACACGGATTGGGTATCATCCACAAACTCGCACATGAACAAATTACGGAATTCGTCGGGGCTGTATTCCAGGCGCAGTTCGTCGCTATCGAACAGGTCGCAGCCGCCCTTTTCAGCGTCCTTCAAAGTGATGACATACCGCCACACCTTGTCCGGCCCGATGGCACCGGCCCGGCATTCCTTGAGGGACGGGAACTCCTGCCGCTTGTTCTTGCGCTTCCATCGTTTGTTGAAACGGTCGCCGGTCCACAGGTCATACGCCTGGTGGGTGACTGCGGACGGCGTGGAGAACAGAGTGCGCCGCCACTTCTTATGCGCGGCCATGCCGGTGGCGACCTTGTACAACTCGTCAAATTTCGTGATCCAGAAATATTCGTCGATGTAGACATGCCCATGGTAGGACTGCGCGGACTTGGAATTGTTCGACAGGAAATACAGGGTGGCCGTGCCGTGGGCCGTGTGCAGGACTATCTCATCCTTGCCCTTCAGCTCGATGTCGAATTTTTCTTTTGCCACGGCCACGATATAGGAGCGGAACACATCCGCCTGACGGCGGGTGGCTGAAAGGAATATCTGGTTGTCGCCGGTGAGCGTGGCATCCTCGAACGCCTCCTGGGCAAAGTACCAGGTGGCCCCGATCTGGCGGGACTTCAGAATATTGCGGGTTCGATGATGTTTGTTGCGGCGCAGCTCATGCTGGTATTCATAGTAGTGGGAATGAAAGGCGTCCTTAAAGTCCTGGGCCGTGAGGTGGGAGACATCGTTCTTGATGATCTTCCCGCGCTTCTTCTTCGGCCTGCGCGTCCGGCCACCGACAGGCGGCTTGCCCTGGTCGCGCTCCTCATTGGCCGCTTCCATCTCACGGACCTGCATTTCGCGCAGGCGCACCATATGCTCCAGGAGCCGGTCCAGCTCCTTCAGCTCGCGCTCCGTCTTGCCGTCACGCTCAATGAGCAGCGTGTAACGCCGGGCCACACACTGCAATGCCCCTTCGTCAACGAGCAGGTCATTCCAGTTCCCGATTCCACGCCAATGATAAACCGTGCGCTTCGGGATGCCCAAGGCCTTGCAAATTTCGTTAACCTTGTTGCCGCGCAGGTACATTGATTTTGCGGCTTGTATGACTTCGTCGGCATGCTGATTCATGCAGTATCAATACATTGCTACTACATGGACCGCGCCTTATTCCATTCCGATTTTGCAGTGATAGGAATGGGTTTTATTGCATCCTCTTTTCCCACACGCGTATTCTCGCGTCATGCCGAACACATTTACTACCGGTTGGAAAAAGATAGGGCAGTCCGGTCCCACCATGGACGGACGGGAGATCGAAGGCCAATGGCTGCTGGACGCCGCCGAAACCTACAATCTCGATACGTACACCGCCTTGATTTGGGTGGACCATTTTCGCTTCTACGGCAACTTCGGCAAAGTCGTTGCCCTGAAGACCGAAGAAAAAGACGGCATCGTCAGCTTGTACGCCAGGCTCCAGCCCAATGAATGGCTGTTATCCCGGAACAAGGACAAGCAAAAGCTGTTCACCTCCATGGAGCTGACCCCCGACTTTGCCAAGTCCGGCAAGTGTTACCTGGCCGGCCTGGCCGTGACGGACATCCCGGCCAGTCTCGGCACCTCGGAACTCCATTTTTCCCACCGCAAGCAGAACCCCGGCGACCTTTTCGTTGACGGCGTCGAACTCGGCGACCTGCAGGAAGGCCAATCGGAATCCGAAGCCCCGTCATGGTTCACCAACGCCATGCGGAAATTCGGCTTCAATTCTCCCCACAACCAGGGGGCAACCCCCGAACCTGAAGAGGACACCATGAACGAACAGCAGTTCAATCAGCTCATGGGCAAGTTCGACGACCAGGACAAGCGACTCGCCTCGCTTGAACAGAAGTTCGCCGCACAGCCGCCCGTTGAGGAACCCGGCACCGACAAAGGCGCGCCTTCCGACGAGGGCAAGCAGGACTTCGCCGCCGATATCTCGGCAGCCATGAAGCCTTTCAACGACAAGCTGGACGCCCTCAAGACCGACTTCGCCGCCAAGGTCGATGATTTGACCAAACGCTTTGAACAGGTCAACCCCGGCACCCAGACCCCGGAAACAGCACAGCCCGCCACCCCCGGCGCAGACTACCTGTAGGAGGGGTCATGAAGTTTGCAACCAGACAGACATTCGGTGCATTCCTTGTTCAGCTCGCGCAGAACTACGGGGTGGAAAACGTCCATACCCAGTTCAGCGTCACCCCCGAACTGGAGCAACGGTTCCAGGACAAGATTGTCGAGAAGGAAGACTTTCTCCGAAAAATCAACGTGGTCGGTGTCGAAGAACTGGCCGGAAAGAATGTACTCGGCTCTGCCAACAGCCCCGCCTCCGGGCGCACCGACACCTCGGACGGCAACACTGAACGCCAACCTCGTAACATTCTCGGCCTCGAAGAATGGGCATATCAGCTCTATAAGACCGATTCCGATGTGTACATCGAATACGGAACCCTCGACGCATGGGCCAAGAAAATCCCCAACCTCGGGGAATTGTACACCGCGTACGTCCAGCAACAGATCGCCAATGACCGGGTAATGATCGGCTGGCATGGTGTAGAGGCTGCGGCGAACACCGACATTAAAACGCACCCGCTCCTCCAGGACGTCAACAAAGGCTGGTTCCAATACATGCGTGAAAAGCTGGCTGGCAACCTCCTGACCGGAGGCGCGACTCCCGGTGAAATCCGCATCGGTCCCGGCGGCGACTACGAGAATCTTGACGATGCCGCCCACGACCTCCGCCAGGGTATCCCCACCTACCTGCGCAAGGACTTGGTTGTCCTGGTCGGTGAAGAACTGATCGGCACCCGCACCGGCACTTTTTACAAGAAATGGGGCAACACCCCCTCCGAAAAATCCGGCGTTGACCAGGCGTTGAGCTTGATCGGCGGCATGCCTTGGGAAACTCCGAGTTTCATCCCGGATCGAGCCATGGTCGTCACCAGCTACAAAAACCTTTCCATTTACCACCAATCCGGGTCCTGGCGACGTCACCTCAAGGACAAGCCTGAAAAGGACCGCTGGGAAGACTTCAACTCCCGCAATGAAGGCTACGTGGTCGAAGAACCTCGCGCCTTCACGGGCATGGAGTTCAAAGACGACAACGTCAAAATGCCGAACGCCACTGGTGACGGTTGGCAATAGTCTTCCTTTTATTTGCACAGAGGGGGGTGGCCCCGCCGCCCCCTCACCAACCTTTCGACTCTGGAGGAGTACACCATGAGTTTGATGAAGAGACACCAGCAGAAACACCAAAAAGGCACAGCCCCATCTGTGGTCGGCACCCCCGACGGCGCAAAGGCCTCCATGGGACAGGATCAGCTTTCGAATCTGCTCGACTCCGCCCTGGGCGAGGATCTGAAGGCCCTGTCCGGCATCAAATCCCGCGAGGCCAAAGACCAGCATAAACGGGAAGCTCTCATTCCCAAGTACCTCGAATATGTACACCGCCTCATGGACAAGGGGTGGGCACACGACCTGCTGCCCTACTACATGGTCTGGTCCTTTGATGTCGCCAGCGTGGAACTGGCCCTGGAGATCGGCTTTTACTGCATCGACAGCGGCATCGGCATGCCCTCGGACATGTACAAGAGCGACGTCAAGACCGTCATGGCCCGATCCGTGGAAACATGGGCCGGAAACCAGATGGATAACGGCCATTCCGTGGAGCCGTATTTCTCCACCCTGTTCGACGCCATGACCGGCGCGAACGGTAAAGACGCATGGGACATCACGGACAAGCTTTCCCGCAAACTCTACAAAAGAAAGGGCCTGCTCGAAGACGAGGCAGGCAACCTCGAAGCCGCGCAGGAATACCTGCAGAAGGCCTATGACCTGGGCGAATCAGTCAAAACCAAATTGGCCGAGGTCACCAAACAACTTGAAGCTGCCAAAGCTGAAGAGGCCACGGCAGCCGAAGACTCCGACAAGTAGCTCCTCCATACGCTGCTGCCCCCAAGGCCTGTTCGGGCAATAGCCTGGAATCAGGCCGACGGGGGCAGCCAACAAAGGATACAACATGAGTTTTTCCGGCAACGCCACCCAAGAATCGACCACCATCGTTACCAACGATGGATGGTGGCCTAACCTTTCCATTGCCAAATTCCAGGAAAGCTACCGGATGCCCATGGAATACCCTGAAGGCATGCTTGTTGATGGCCTTGTCCTGGCTATGGCCTGGGCAAACAAGGAACTTGCTGCATGGCGGTCGGCCAGTGACAGCGAAACCTTTGAGGCCGTTCACAACTCCAAGCTGAACGGCGAATCCCTGCTCCTTGTCTATTATCGCAAGGCGGTATTCTGCCACGCAAAAGCCTTTCTGTTGCAGCAGTATCCCACCATCGACCGGCGCGAGGCCGCAAGCAACGAAGCCAAGGAAAGCGCGGAAACCGAAGGCAAGTTCCTGGAATATGCACAGCAGGCCATCGCCGATTTCCTCGGCGTGGGCCGGGTGACAGTGGAGTTGATATGAGGCTGTTGCAAGCTTTGACCCAAGCCCTGAAGAAGGCCGGAGCCTCCGGTAACCACATCCATTCATTTGCTGACCAGGGCGTCATCGTCCCCACCGGACGCGACCTGGGGCATGGTCTGGAAGTCGGGCGGTTCAAGTATGACGCGGTTATCCAGGTCGAAGGCTACCGGGACGACGGCATGCTGTTCGTGGCGTTCGTCACGGCCTGGCTGCAGGTGCATGATCCGAAGCGCGAAGCCCTCGGCCTGGCAGACCCCGAAATAGACATTTCCCTCAACGATGACCGTACTGCGGACATTGAACTCTCCATCGACTTTGAAGAGTCGCTGGAGATCGTGCCGGATGAAGACGGCCCCATCCACTACAACGGCCAGCGATGGCGTGTCGCGGACGTCCCCATCGATGTTGCCGAGGAACTGGACGACATGGAGGGGCGTGCCGATGTCGAAGAATAGCCCCGTCCTGAAGCTGAACACAGATCCAGACGGGCGGCTCCGCCTTCGTGAGCAACTGGCCCTTGTTGCCCTGCCACGCCGGACACGCCGCAATATCACCATGCGGATGGGCCGCGAAATCATCAAAGAAGCCAAGACCAACATACGTCAGCAGCGGACCACCTATGGTCGCTCCATGGAGGGGCGCAAGGACACGCGCAAAAGACGGAAGCTCTTGCGTGGGTTCGGGCGCGGCCTGAAGCCGTTCATGCGCGGGTCCGATCGCGTGGACGTGACCTGGAGCAACTCCATGACGGCGCAACTGGCTGACCGGCACCAAAACGGCATCGCGGAACAATGGACAGCCTCCAAAGCGCGGAAGGTATATGGGGTCCCGGATTATTCAAAACCCGCGACCAGGGAACAGGCAAAGGCACTGAAAGCGGAAGGCTACAAGCTTCGCGTCAAGAAATCGCGCGGCAAGGGCCACACCCTACGTCGGGTGCCGATCAAATGGATCACGGAAAACCTGTCGCGCGGCCAGGCCGGGGCCATCCTCCGGCAGATGCGCGACGGCAAAAAGCGCGGCAAGCAAAGTTGGGAAGTCAAGCCCGCTGCCCGTCCGTTCCTCGGGCCAAAGCCCGGAACCGAAGAAAAATTTCTGAACGACCTCGCCAGACAAACCATGGCTGAGATCGGCAACCGTTAAAACAGGAGTCCGCTATGGCACTGGGCAAGGTACAAGTCAACAAACTCAACCTCCTGCAGGGGGATATCGCCGATGTCGAGCGATACTTCCTGTTCATTGGCCGAGGAGCCGGGACCAATGAGGGCAAGCTGCTGAACGTGAACAACGACACGGATCTGGATGTCACCCTCGGCTCGGCAGCCAGCAACCTGAAAACGCAGCTCGCCGCTGCCATGGTCAACGCTGGACAGAACTGGAACGCCGCCGTGTATCCCCTGGACGGGGTTCAGACCTGGGCCACCGCCGTGGACTACGCCATGGAACACATGAATTGCGAGGCCATCGTCATCACCGATGCGGTGACCAAGTCCTCGGAGATCGAATCCATGCAGGTCAAGGCTGAAGAAATCATGGGTCAATACATGCGCCCGATGATCTTTATCCCCACATGCAAGACTATCGACCCGGAAACCGAATCCTGGTCCGACTTCACAACCAGCCGCAACGCCCTGCTGAACGAGCTGGCCTGCGACCAGATCAACCCGGTCGCCACCATCTGGGAAGATGACCAGGGCGCATACGCCGGACGACTCTGTAATTCCTCCGTGACCGTTGCCGACACACCCATGCGCGTCATCACCGGCGCGGTTGTGGGCATCCGCTCCGACAAGCCCGTGGATAAAGACGACGTGGAGATATCCATGTCCACCCTGACGGCACTGGACACCGAACGCTGGTCGGTTCCGCAATGGTATCCGGATTATCCTGGCGTGTACTTCGGCGACGGCAATGTCCTGGACGTCCCCGGCGGCGACTACCAGGTCATTGAAAATCTGCGCGTCGTCCACAAGGCCATGCGCAAGGTATACCCCCTGGCCATCGCCAAGATCGGCGACCGCAAGCTGAACTCCACCCCCGCGTCCATCTCCTACCATGAGAGCTACTTCATGCGGCCTCTGCGTGAGATGAGCAAATCAGTTGCCATCCTGGGCGTGACCTTCCCCGGCGAGATCGAACCGCCCAAGGAAGGCGACATCGTCATTTCCTGGACCACCAAGACAGCGGTGGAAATCTACATGACCGTGCGCCCCTACAACTGCCCCAAGGCCATCACCTGCAACATCCTGTTGGACCTGACCAACTACGCTGAATAGGAGGCGTCATGAGAATATCCGGTAAATCCTTCGACACCACCATCGGCGACCTGCTGGTGCATGTGGAAAAAATCTCCCTGGAGATCACGGACAACAGCGGAGTCGCCAAGACCAAAGGCGTCCCCGACGGGTATGTCATCGGCGATGTGGAGGCCTCCGGCGAGATCGAGCTGGACATCACCAATTTCAACCTGATTTCCGAACAGGCCAAGGCAGCCGGTTCCTGGCGCGCCCTACCTACCTGTGACATCCACACCTACGCCAAGACCGACAAGGAGGAGCTCAAGGTGGAGGCATTCGGCTGCAAGCTGAAGCTGTCCAGCCTGTTGGATGAAGACTCCAAGGGTGGGGAAAAGAGCGTCAAAAAGGTCACCTTCGAAGTCACCAGCCCCGACTTCATCCACATCAACGGCGTCCCGTATCTGGATGCCGAAGAAATCAAGAACCTGATCTAGGGCGCGACCATGGCAGATTTTTGCGACATCGGCAGCGACATGGAACGGTTGGCGCGGGACACCGCCATTGCCAACGCCGGAATGAAACACACCGACGCGCCCAGCCGGGAGACGTGCGCCGAATGCGGCCACGTCATCCCGGAGGCGCGCCGCCAAGCAATCCCCGGCGTAACGCTTTGTGTAAAGTGCCAAACCGGATCGGAGGAAGCATGCCCGAAGTAGCCGGACTCTCGTTTCTCATCGACCTCGTCTATACCCTCACCTCCGCGCTGTTGCTGTTCTACGGACTACGCTTCCTGGACAAACGCAGCGGACGCCCTTGGAAAGGCACCATGGCAACCATCCGGCAGGATCCCCTGGCAAGTGCGCTCTATCACGGCTTGCGCATCCTGGCCCTTTGCCTCTTCGCCGGTCTGCTCATGGGGTGCGCCCCGGCGCATGCAGGCGGTATCCCCGACCGTTACGACAGCGACATCCAGGAAGCTGTCCACCGCTGGTGGCCACGCGGTGAAGAATCCCGATGGGAGTGGTGGAAGGCGCAGTTGTACCAGGAAAGCCAGCTCAATCCCGAAGCGGTATCGCCTGTCGGAGCGCGAGGCTTGGCCCAATTCATGCCAGGAACATGGGACGACGTTTGCCGCCAACTCGGATATGGGCGCGTCTCGCCCCACCTTGTGAAACAAGCGGTCAATGCCGGGGCCTACTACATGGTCAGACTTCGCAACGCATGGACCTCGCCCCGGCCAGAGATTGACCGATGGGACTTGGCCAGGGCGTCCTACAATGCCGGATTCGGCAACATCCTTAAGGCTCAGGGATTGGCCGGTGGCGCATCAAGGTACGCTGACATCATCGCGGCCTTGCCGTCCGTGACCGGCAGGCATGCCCAGGAAACCATCATCTACAACCAGCGCATCCACCGCTGGTATGGAGAAATCACATGCTCTCGTTGACGTCCATCGCCTCCATCGTGACGGGCATCTTCAGCAGTTCTTGGGGCTGGCTCAAGTGGGCATTGCTGGCCGCGCTCGCCGCCGCCCTTATCACAGCTTTGGCCCTGCACTGGAACGACTACCAACACGCCAAGCATAACGCCGTCTACTACCAGGACAAATGGGACCAGGCCCAGGCCGATCTACTGCAGGCCGCATCCATAGCCCGGCAGAATGCCGAGGCGTGGGCCATGGAGAGATCGCGGTTGGAAGCCGACCTGGAATTGTCGGCGCGGGTGTCGGCAGCCCGGAGCGACAGCCTGAACAAACTGGCCGGGCAGATCGCCCAGCTCAAAAAGATAACGAGGCCGGACCATGAAAAGGATTGCCCTATCCACCCTGCTATTGTTGCCGCTTTTGACCTCCTGCGCGGGGAGGACGCCGGAACCGCAGACGGTCCTGATTCCGAAGCTGGAGGTGAGGATCCTGACCCCGCCGCCGGAGCTGCAATGGTGCCTGGACGCGCCGCCACTTCCCCCCTCGTCTATGAGCGGTAGCGACGTGGGCGAATACATGCTTCGGCTGCATGCGGCCCATGCGGATTGCCTCGGCAAGATCAAGGAACTCCGCCGGTGGGCCGGGGAGGTTCGGCAATGAGTGCCATGGACCGCGAGGACATGCAGATCCTGCTCGCGCGCATCGACGAACGGGTCAAGGACATCCAGCAGGACGTCAAGTCTATCAACGATTCCCGCAAATGCCAGGGCCACGCGGTGAAGATCAAATTTCTTGAGCGCATGGTCTGGGGCTGCACCTCCGCTGTCGCCCTGCTCGGCCTGCGCTCGCTGTTCGAAATGATGAAACGTTAACCCTTTGGAGGAAAACACCATGAAGAAAAACATCACCCTGACCATCAACGGCGACGATATCCGCTTTGAAGTGGACAATGACGACTACAATAAGTTCGTCAACGAAATGCAGCCGACCAGCAAGGTTGCCCCGGCACAAAATTTCCTCATGCGTACCGTTGTCGCCGACGACAAGGACGCGCTGAAGAAGCTGCTGGAACTCCCCGGAGCTGGCATTGATATCGTCGGCAACCTTGTTCAGGAATACACCCCCGCCCTGTCCATCACCGTGGGAAAGTCGAGCGTGCCGCCGAGCGAATAAGCCAGGACGCCATCGGGCAATTCCTGGCCCTCCACTGGAAGTGGTTCGGGAATCGCCCGGTGTCCGACGACTCGCTGGGGCAGGCACTGTTCCTGGAAAAGGACCACTGGGAAAAAATGAGCGTGGCCGTGACCAACGGCATCGCCAAGGCATTCGGGAAATAGCATGAGCGCCAAGCTGGAAAAACTGACCTTCACCATTGACCTGTTGGAACGAGTGTCCGGGCCGATCCGCAAGGTGCAGCGCGTCATGGGGTCCATGGCAGACGCCTCGGAAAAGGCCTTCAAAAAGGTCGGCATGGGCGCGGCTGGCGTGGCCGGTGCCGGATATTCCATGATGAAATTCATCAACCCCGCCGAAGAAATGCGCCAGGCCTTGGGTGAGGTCGGCAGCCTGGACGTGGACCAGGACACGCTAAAAGGCCTGTCTACAAAAGCACTTCAATACTCCATCAAGTACGGGCGAGCTGCGGACGGATTCGTCCGCTCTGCCTACGACATCCAATCCTCCATCAATGGACTTAAGGGAACCGACCTGGCGGAGTTTACCAATGTCGCCAACGTCCTTGCCGTGGGTGGCAAGTCCGACTCCAACACCATGACCGACTACATGGGGACCATGTACGGCATCTTCAAGGCCCAGGCCGAAAAAATCGGCAAGGTCAATTGGGTCAAGCAACTGGCCGGTCAGACGGCTACGGCCATCCAACTGTTCAAGACAACCGGATCCGAGATGTCCTCTGCCTTTACTGCCGTCGGAGCCAACGCCACATCTGCCGGAATTGATGTCGTCGAACAGATGGCCGTCATGGGCAAGCTCCAGGCGACCATGTCCGGCTCCGAGGCCGGGACCAAGTACAAGGCGTTTCTGGCTGGGGCAGGCAAGGCCCAGAAGAAACTCGGCCTTTCCTTTGTTGACTCAGACGGCAAGATGCTCGGCATGTTGGACATCCTGGGCAAGCTCAAGGGCAAATTCGGCGACACCTTGAGCGTGGCCGAATCGGATGCCCTGAAGGATGCCTTCGGCTCCGACGAGGCAGTGTCCATGCTTAAACTGCTCATGGCTGACACCACCGGCCTGGCCGGGGCCATGGATAAATTAGGCCAGGTGAAGGGCATGGAAAAGGCCGAGCAGATGGCCGCACATATGGTCACGCCGATGCAACGCCTGGGACAGGGCGTCACGGCCCTGACCATCGGCATCGGCAACGGGCTTGCCCCGGCCCTGGATCCGCTTATCAACGGCATAGCCGACGCCACTGCGACCATGACAGCTTGGATGGGCAAATATCCAAACCTGACCCGGTGGATAGGATACGGGGTCCTGGCCGTCATTACCCTGACCGGAGTAATGGGCGCGCTCACCCTAGTGACCGGCCTCATGAAGCTGGGCTTCATCGGCTTGAGTGGTCCCCTCGCCGCTGCCAAGTGGGGGCTGGCCCTGTTCACCAAGCAAGGCATCATCGGCAAAGGAGTCCTGCTCGCCTTCCAGGGCGTCATGTGGCTGGTCAACGCAGCCATGGCCGCGAACCCTGCCGTGCTGATCGTCCTGGCAATCGTTGCCCTCATCGCTGCCGTTGCCGCCGCCATCTACTGGTGGGACGACCTGAAGGCCGCGTTCCTGGACACATCCTGGGGGCAAGCCATCATGAAGGTTATCGACGTGGTGCTTGGCGGACTGAAGGCCCTGGTCAATCCCATCGGATTCGTCATGGACCATATCGGGGCCATAGGCGAGTTCTTCGGATTCGGCAGCGAAACAGCAGCCCCGACGACCTCCCCGTCCCTGGAGGCCTCCAAGCGCACGAACTTGCCCCCTGGCGGCGTGACCAACCACATCGCCAAGACCGTGGCGAACAACAGCAGCAACTCCCGGTCCATCGGCCAGGTCACCATCAACTCCGAGCAGCCCATGACCCGACAGGCCCTGGATGAAATGCTCTACACGGGGACATAGCCCATGCCCGACGAGAAATATTTCGACATCCTCATCACCGACGACGACATCACCCTGGACGTCGGGGGTATCCCGGAGCGTTGTTGTGACCGGGACTCCATCGCCCAGGATCTGGTCCACATGATCCGGGAAACAGGGTTGCTTGTCGAACTGGTAGGCAACCGCGACGAGGGGAAGAAAGCCGAGAACATCGTCAAGCTGACCCTCGAAGTGGACAACGACGAACGCATTGTCCCCGGAACGTGCCAGATCACCGAGACATCCCTGGGCGTCTTCTACTTGCAGGCCGAAACCGTTGAATTCGGCCCCATCTACTCAACCGTGGAGATTTCATGAGCCAGGAATTGTTCGAGTCCATGCTGGCCGAGGCGGGCATCCCCACCACCGAAGCGGACATGACCGCGCGCTGGAAGCAAATCAACGAGGATGAAGGCAGCCTCATCACCAACGATTCAAAGTGGAGTCCGTTCTGGAAGCTCATCACGGCCATTGTCACGACACCGTGCAAGCTGCTCGTTTCCCTGTTGGTCAAGACCGCCCTGCCGAACCTGTTTCTGAAATACGCCTCCGGGGCGTGGCTCGACGTCTATGCGTGGGGGGTGGACCTGACCCGCAAGGCCAGCACCAAGGCGGTCGGCAATGTGACCTTCGCCAGACCGACCGCTGCCGGGGAGCTGACCGTCCCCTCCGGCACCGTGATCGAAAGCCCGACCTTGGACGGCTACGTCTACCGCGTGACCGTGACCGCCGACACGACCTGCCCGGATGGAAGCTTGACCTTCACCGCGCCGGTCGAGGCCGAACAAGCGGGATCCGCGTACAACCTCGGCCCTGGATACTATTCCATCCTGGCCGCACCCATCCCCGGAATTGCGTCCGTGACCAACCTTTCGGATTGGCTGACCACGCCGGGAGCGGATGAAGAGTCCAACGAGGAACTCCGGCTGCGGGGGCAGAACCAATTCAGTGCCGTAGGCCAGTACCACCACGACGCCGCGTACAAGGCCTGCATCGCCGAGTATGCCGGGATCCGCACGGACTATCTCTACTTCGAACATAATGCACCCCGTGGTCCCGGCACTGCCAACTGTTTTATCATGATCGCCACCGGCGCGCCGCCGCAGGAATTTGTGGACAACATCAACACCTATGTGCGCGATTCCGGCAACCACGGTCACGGCGACGACATGGTGTGCTTTCCCATGCCGGAGACGGCCTACGACCTGAGCGTGACCGTGTACCCCGTCCCCAACCTGGACACGGACAAGCAAGCGTCTCTGCTCCGAAGTGTGGAAGACATGGTCCGTTGCGCCTTCCGGGAAAACACCGATTTCACCATGACCCTGACCTGGCCGTATGGCCGTTTTTCCCTGTCCCAACTCGACAAGGATTTGCATGCCAGCCTGCCGAACCTCCTTTCTGTCGAGTTCGACCGAGCCGGGGATATCGTGTCCGAAATGGACCTGCCCGTCCTTGGGACCCTGACCGTGGAGATAGGGGCATAACATGGCTGACGAAACCACCCCTGAAGTCACCCTGCCCTTCTGGATGTCCGGCCCGGAGCTGACCAAGCTCGCCAGAGCCGCGCAAAAATGGTTCGCGCTACTCATGGGCTGGGCCATCTGGCCTGTGCAGCAAATGGACCCGGAAACCTGCACGGAAACAGTTCTGGACCTCATAGCCTGGCAGCGGGATATCAGCCGCTTCAACGGCGAACCGCTGGCCCTGTACCGGCTGCGCGTGAAGTACGCCTACATCAACGCGAAAGATGCCGGGAGCGTGGCCGGATTCAAGCGCATCTTCCAGCGTTTGGGCGTGGGCTACCTTGAAATTGAAGAACGGATGCCGGGCCGGGATTGGGACGTCATCGGCCTGCAGCTCTCCGACACCCAACTAGCGGACAACCAGGCCCTGCTGCAGGAGCTCATCCAGCACTATGGCCGGACCTGCCGCCGGTATGAATGGACCCTCATCTCACCGCTGCCCATAAGCATCAGGGTGGAGACATTCGACAACGACTATCAAACCTTTTGCGCGTCCGTGCCGCCGCTCTCCATCGGGCCGCGCCTGGACGAATTCAACAACGACTCGGCGGTCATCACCGCCAAGCTGTAAGGAGCCACCATGAGCAGTGCCATCACCAATGCAGGCGAGAACCTTATCGCCCTGCACCAAAACCAGGAAACCGCGCTTGTCATCGACAGATTCATCCTTGCCAAACTGGAGGGGATAGACCCTTCCGGGGCCGTGGACCGAACCGAAGGGCTGCCGGATGCCGGGGATATCGTCTACGAATACTCCCTCCCGGAAGAAAACAAGGGGTATATCAACCCCAACCAGGTCGTGTATTCCATGCTGTTGACCTCCGACATCGGGGATTTCGACTTCAATTGGGTGGGGCTTTACTCTTCGGCTGACGATGCCGTCATTGCCATCACCTACTGCCCCACTCTTTCCAAGTGGAAGACGGCCCATCCGGTCATGGGCAACGCCCTGACCCGCAATTTCATGCTGGAATATTCCGGCATCCAGGCCACGACCAATATAACCGTTGAGGCGTCCACCTGGCAGATCGACTTCACGGCCCGGCTCAAGGGCATTGATGAACGAGAGCGGCTGTCAAACCGCGACATTTACGGCGGTGCCTGCTTCTTCGGTGACGGCTACCTGGTCGTCAACGATGCAGGGGCCTTCAAGGTTCAGCCCGGCATCGCCTACGTGGAGGGCATCCGCATAGCCCTGGCCGCGCAACAGACCATTTCCCCGGCACTGCCTGCCGAAGTGTTCCTGGACGTGGCCCTGCAGCAGCAGGACTCCGACCGGGTGGCCGTGGCCTCTATCGTGTTCGCGGATCCCGGAGACTACGTGGACGGGACCAACGACGGCCACTACGGGCAGAAGGTCGCCATGGTTGACGCGGCAGGAGTGGTAACGGATTGCAGGCCGATGACGTTGGCCGGGGATATGGGCGGCGTTGTGGCCGCAAAAGACCATACCCACAAAACCGAAGAAGTGACTGACCTCCTTTCTGAATCCCATACTTACTCCGCTCCCCAAGGGTATAAGCAGGCCTTGCTGGAAATAGAGGATGGCACTGTTGCCTGGGACTGTTCTGTGGTCCCCTCGGCCATCCTGTACCTGGACGACGACGTGACCGAAATGGTCATCGGTAGATACCGCCCCGGCGACGCTTACGACCTGACCATCGTGCAGGGTCCCGGCGGCAAGGCATGCACCATGCCCTCGGCCCTGCTGTGGCCCGACGGCGAGGGCTACGAGCCGGAGACTGACGCCGGGACCATCGACCGCATTTACCTCGCACCATTTACCGACCCGAAAGACGGCAAGGTCAAGGTTTTGGCAACTGCCGAATACAGCTACAAGGAGGCCGAGTAATGTCCTGGCTGAGACGCAGAATCCAACGCGCCAAATCCGGCAAGGGCAACTGGTTTGGTGACGGCAGTGACGGCGACATCCGCATCACCTCTGCCGGTGCCGAGCAAAGTTTCGACGGCGGCGTGACCTGGTCAACCATTTCCACCTGGACCCTCGTCGATTCGGTCGTGTCCATCCCGTCCGAGCAGGACGGCGATATGGTCGTGATCAACGCTGTAAATTTGACCGTTGACGAAGGGTATTTGCTGACCATTGCCAACCGCTGCCGGGGGCTGCTGATCTATTGCACCGGCAATGCCACCATCAACGGCACCCTGTCCATGACCGCCCGTGGCTGCCATGCAAACCCGGCGGACGCCACGGTCACCAGCGATACACCGGTGGCCCCGAGTGACGGCAACGCTGTGCCGTCGGAGGGGCTGATTATTCGCCGTTTGGCTGCTGGCCACACGGATACTCATACGGATGCCACGCTCGGCTATGGCTGTGGGCAGACCGTCGTGGATAGCGAGGCCAATCAACCCGAGGTTACTGGCAACGGGGTGGTCATTGCGATACCCCGTGTGGGTGGAACTGGAGCCGAACCGGGCGGCGGGTATGGCGATGGTGTTAGAAATATCGCCCCGTCTGGAGGCACCAAAGCAAATGCCCCCGGCGGAGGAGGGTCAGCCAGCCATATGGGGAACTCTGGGGGTACTGGCTATGCAGGTCAGGCGAGCGACGGGACTTGTTTCTCTGGAGGCCCGGGTAGTGGCCCCGGACATGGCTCCATCACTGGCGATGACGCTGCACCATACGGAGGGGCGGGAGGAGATTTTTCCGCCAACGGATTGACAAATTATTATCCCGGAGGGTCTGGGAACCCCGGAGGGTCAGGCACACCCAATGGGAATAACGGCACTGGGGGGTTGCTGCTGTTAATCTCTCGAGGAGGAGTCACCGGCACTGGCAGTTTTGAAAGCGAAGGAGCGGCGGCAGTAGCGTACAGCGCGGCTGTTGGCGGCCCGTCTGGAGGCGGCCTGATCGGATTGTTTCACGGAGGCGCATGGACATTTACAGGGGATATCAGCTTTGCGGGCGGGGTGGATGGATATGCGCCATTGTACGGCACCGCCCAGCGGAGCGGCTTTGGTGGCGATGGCGACTGCATCGGCCCGATCAAAATAGATCAATAAGGAGATAGTCATGCAAATCTTTAAATACATAGACGGCACCACCCATGCGGCGCAACAGGTCAACCACAACGGCCAAGTTTACCCGGCCTCCTACCTCACCCGACGCACCGCCGAAAGCGAGGCGGCATGGATTGAGCGTATGGCAGTTATCGGCGTGACCCCGGTTAAATACGAGCCATGGACCGGCGACCCCAACACCCAATCCAAGGGCGACCCCGTGGAGACCCTGACCGACGGCTGGCTGGTCATCGGCTACCCCAATACCACCGACAAAACGCCGTATTACAACAAGGCTACCCGCGAGACGATGTACGTGGCCGAAGGGCAAACCGTGCCGGATACCTACACGGCCCTGGAGCCGACCTATGGGACATATTCTGTCTGGGATGATTCCGCTGGAGCTTGGGAATTCGACACCGAGCGCAAGGCTGTGAATGTCCGTGCCGAGCGCGATGGGTTGATGGCCGCAAGCGATGCGAAAGTATTGCAGCTTGAGCGTCAAATACGCCTGGCAAGTGTTGCCGGAGAAGACACGACCGCCCTCTCAGCAACGTTGGTCCAATGGGACACGTACCGGGAGGGACTCTGCGACGTGCCGGAACAGGCGGGATTCCCCGGCGCGGTGGAATGGCCGGTGGAACCTGTGAGCGAATAGCCCATGTGGACGCCTGTATCTTTGACAATGCCCTCTCCCCTGGGGGCAGCCCATGACACTCTTCAGGACTGCCGGGCCAATGCGCCAGGAGAACTGAACGCCGGAAAAACTCGACTGACCAATGTGGCCGGCAGCGTGAAAATCAACACCAATCCGGTCCTGGGAACGGTGGGCAACATCGACGCCTTGCGGCAGGCCATGACCGGCCTGCTGCAAACCGGGGGCCTGTTCGCCTGTGTCCATCCGTACATCCATCCGACCGGCGACCGGCGCGGGGACTATGCCTTCCTGACACCGCAACAGGCTGCCACCGGCATGGTCGACAAACTTGGAGACGTCATGGACCTGCCGCCGGGCGGGGACCTTCAGGCCGTGTTTTTGCTCCTGCGCGGTGTTGAACACACGGGCTTTGCCGACACGCTGAAGGCGTTCAACGCGGTTTTCCCGGTGACGGAGTTACAGCTTGCCGAACGGCGGGCCGCATGGCTGGCAACACTGGAAACCGACAAGCTTATCCAGGCGACCGGCCCGGTACATCCGGCATGGCATAAGCAGGATCCACGCCGCCATGAGCGCGCCGCCGACCTGGATACGGCCTTGGGCGCGCAAGTTGCCCTGGGCGAAGGGTATGCCCTGGAATCCGTGCGGCCGGAAGACGAACTGGCCGCGCTCATCGACAAGAAGCAGGCCCACGTCACCCAATTGGAAACGGCCTGGACAGCGTTGCAGGACGTGATCCAGGGCGGGACCGGACTCGGCCAGATCCTGACCGGGAACCGCGATAGCATACACCGGCAACTGAACGAGGCCCTGCCCCCGGTCGAGGGCTATAAACTCGCGGCCATGTGCTGTTGGATCGGGACCGACGAGCAGACAACGTTTATCAAGGAGCTGCTGGGCTTATGAGCTTCATGCGTTTGAACGACTACAACGTCCCCGGCTACGGCATGGTGGTCGGCGTGAGCATGGACATCAAGGCGTCCGATGCCTCCGGCGAAACGAGCGGGACCGATGAAGTGGACAAGGGGACCAAGGCGAAAAAGGTATCCGTGTCCCTGTCCATCCGCTTTGCCGACGAGAACCACCTGCGCCAACTCAGCCGCGTGAGCGAAGCCAAGAGCAACGGCTCGCGCAAGATTTACACCCTGACCAACCGTACTGCCAACGCGGTGGGCGTGCGCCAGGTCCGCTTTGCCGAGAATATCACCTTCCAGGAGAAAGACGGCCTGCAAGCTTGGGACGTATCCTTCACCCTGAAGGAATACCTGTCTGTGCCGGAGCGCGTCGAAAAACGGGAAAAGAAACCGGAAGCCGTGGCCCAGACCTCGGAAGGCACGGCCACCGAAACCACAGCCCAGACAGCGGAAGCGGTCGAAGAACCCAAAAGCATGTTTGAAAATGTTCTGGCTTCGATCGACAAGGCCCTGGCATGAAGCTGCGCAAGACCTTTTACGTCAACGACGAAGCGGTCAAGCTGGTGGAGGAAGACGTCCACCTTTCGCTTTATTCGCCGGGCCGGGCCATATTCCAGGTGCAGAGCGCGGCACCGCTTACCGGCCATGTTCGCCTGGATGTCGGCTACTCGACCCAGGACAAGGACCAAACCTATTTCATCGGCGTAATCCGGGACAGCCAAACCGTGGACACCGACCAGCAGCGGCTCCGCTGCCGCGAATTGACCTGCGTTCTGTACACGCAGCTCCACGCCGCCCTGCGCCACCCCACCCTGCGGGACGTGGTGCAATGGTACACCGACCAGACCGGCCTGCGCTTCGTGGTCCCGGATAAGCCCTATGCCGCGAAACAGGTCCCGGCGTTCTACACGCTGGGCGACGGGTTCCACGGCATCAACTCGCTGGGCGCGATTTTCGGCATCGAGGACTACATCTGGCAACAGCAAGGGGACGGCACCGTGTTCGTGGGGTCCTGGCAGGACTCCCGATGGGCCACCAGGCCGGTGACGATCCCGGAGGAACGCTTCACGAAAGTGACGGCCACCGGCGGCAAGGAGTCGCAGGTCATGCCCCAACTGCGCCCCGGCATTCGGCTCAACGGGAAATACCTCACCGGCGTACAACTGACCGGACACAAGATGGTGACCACATGCGAAAACTCATTGAAAAAATTGTCCTGAAGATCTTCCCGGAACTGTCCGGCGGGTTGCACCTCGACCGATATGCGCGCGTCCTGGCCGTGAACGATGCCCCGGTATCCGGCGGCACATCCGAGCGGTTCAGGCCACGCTATAGCGTAGACCTGCAAATGCTGACCGCAAGCTTGGAGATTGACGGGAACTTTCCGATTTATGAGGCGGTCCCCCTGCCCGTCACCATGGGTTGCGGCCAGGAGGCCGGACTGTTCGGCTTCCCGGAGCCGGGAACCATCGTGACGGTCGGATTCGCCTATGGACGGCCGGACCACCCGCTGGTGCGCCAGATATACCCGCAGGGCATGAGCCTGCCCCAGGTCGCCCTGGGCGAACACCGTTGGCAGCAATCGGCGGCAGTAGCCCAGGCCGTGGACAAGGACGGCAACTGGACGCGCAAAACCGACATGGCCATCACCGACAAATCATTGCGCCGGGACATCGAGGCCGTGGAAAATGACGAGGAATATTCACGCGAACACCGAACCATCCGCGAGAACAGCGTGGAGGAGATCGGCGGGTTCAAGATCCTGGAAGCCCTCGGCGCGCTGCGTCTCCGTTCCGGCGGCTCGGCACACCTGACCGCCGTGGACAATATCAACCTGACCACGGCGCGGGACTTCACCCTGACGGCTGCCCAGGACCGCCACGAAGTCACCGGGCGACACCATACCGCCCTGGTCAAAGGCAACCTGGAGGAGACAACCAACGGCAACCGCACCGAGGACGTGGGCGGGGACAGGACAGAATCCACCGGCGGCGACCACACCTCGGACATTGCCGGAAGCACGACCACGACAATCGGGGCCGAATCCACCGAGCAGGTCACGACAACCAAGACCATCGAAGCGCAATTCATCAACCTGGTGGCAACGACGATCCGCATGGGCCAAACAAGTGGCGGGGTAAGCTTGTTGCCCACCCTCATCTCGTTCATGGAGGAAGTACGCTGCGCCCTCCAGGATCTGGCCGACCACGTCCACCCCGACGTCGGCAATTGCAACGTCCAGGGTGAAGTCACCGGGCATTCGGAAGCCGTGGGTGGGCTGAAGGGGAAGTTGAGTTCGATTAGTGGTTAGGCTTCGGATTCAGGAGGCTTGTAGTAAATCAGGCCGTCCCGCTTGTTCATACCCGTAAAGGCTGTGTAAGGCATTTTTCCATGGAAATTACACATTAGTAGACCATCAAAAAAACCGAGATTACAAGCCAGATTTTTGCATTCATCATCGAATTTAAACACATAATATAAAAAGACAACACGGCCTTTTTGTGTAGTTGTATTCACTAAAATATGCATATAATCTTTTTTATATTTTTCCTTCTCGACAGCATTGACACCGTCCCGTGACAAATAATCATCCAATACCCATAGGGCTGACTTAACAATATTTAAAAAATCAAAGACTTCTTCATATGTTCCGATTTCAAATATATCACTTACATTAAAATCAGCGAGCAACTGATGCGTATGCTCTATGTTCGTAATTCCCGATCCATTCTTATTTATATGTCTTTGTTTTTGAACTTCATTTTTATACGCTATAATATTAAAAAATGTCGTCTCGAACGCCTGCCTTTCAAAGGCTTTCCTCGTCGCTTCCAGCTCTTCGCGCTGAAGCTGCAACGCCGCGAAAAAAAAGAACACCCCGGCCAAGGCCCAAAGCGCGCCGACTGTGCCGCCCACAAAGGTGCCGATGTGAGCGGACTTGTCGAGATCAAGGGCAGCGCCGAACAACTCACCCCCGGCCGCAGCAAGGGCCAGGTACCCCACTAGGACCAACACTCCCAAGCCGACAGCTATCCAAGCCAGCTTAACCATATTGTCCTTAGCCCAAGCGCACAAAGTCTTTCTGCAGTTCATTATGAAGCCTCCATTATAGAATTCATCAAAGGCATAGAGGAAAAACGACAAGCGAACAAGCCTTGCCAAAAAACTCGACATACCAGTTTCCCCACTGCAACAAAAAACATGCTACCGGGCAGGCCATAATCTAAATTTGGAGGAGATTATGGCCGAGAGTAGAGCGCGCATGATCCTGGCTGAAACAGGACTTGCGGAGGAAGAATATGCAAATCTTTCAGAACTAGAAGCGTGGGAGGTCATTTGTAAGTTGCCTGCCCATTTCAGAAAGGAATTCTATGTCCCTGAAATTTGCTTTACTGGCTTTGGACGCGGAAAAGAGAAGGCAATGCTGCAAGAGATTGCGAGGATGAACGGATATCTCGTGCGGGATGCCGTCACAAAGAGACTAGACTTCCTTTGTTGCGGACCTGAACCTGGCCCATCAAAAATTGAACAAGCAGAATTCCAGGGAGTTGAAATCGTCACCATTGAAGAATTCCTGGGAGCAATCGGAATCACTGGTTCTTGACAACAGCACGCCCGGTATGGCCTAATGCCTTAACGGTGTTTAGTCACACCATTCAAGGCGGCAGCCACACCCGTGAGTAGTGGTTTTTTTGCGCCCGACGAGGGGGCAGAAGTGCATAATTTATTATGCCGGGTGGTGGCCTAATACAATACCCTTCGGGGGAATACGCCAACAGTTCCTTGAGCTGTGACTAACCACCCGGCATCTTGCATTTCGCAAGGAGTCTTAGTCACAACTCAAGGAGATGCCCCATGGCACACACGCCCCACCCTCACGCCTCGGCCACAGCAGCGCGACCCCACCCCAACAAGGGGGCGGCACTATGACCGCCAGAGCCGACCCCAGACTGACCCCGCGCAAGGCGCTCTGCCGCCTCCAAAGCATCGGCTACGCCCTGGAGGAACTGTCCATCCTCTCCGAGACAGCCACGGCCAAAGACCTGACCAGCACCCTCTACGTGCTCTCCCAAGTCGTCGAAGAATCCACCATGGCCATGCAGCCGCTACTCCCAAAACACGCCCCACCCAAAATAGACCGAGAAGCCTAAAATAAGCCCCCGGCAGCGGAATGCTGCCGGGGGCTTTTGATTTATGGGGATGGGCCTAGCGGCGGAAGTTGTTCCGTAGGGCAAATACTAAATTATAATACATCAAAGTTCGGTTTTTTATATAGCATAACATAATAAACAACACGTTGAGCCTTATTATAATTTTATCAACTAATTATAAGGAGTTAAGCATGAAAAAGACAGCATTTTTAGTGTTCGTCCTGTTCATGATCGTCGGCTGCAACGGCAAGTGGGGGAAAAACACAGCAGATGTGGCAAATGAAACAACGCTGACAGCCGAGCAGATTGCCCTTCTGAATACCAAAAAATCATATGGTTATTACCCATTGGATCCGCTGCCGATCAACGTAACGTGTAAACCACAGGAAATATTAGAAAACTTACCGGATGAAACCATGCGTCTTGCAATTGGCGAGTTAACCGCCGGTGCTAGTGTATCATACACTGTAGCCTCAGCAAGTGTTAAGGGCAGCAGGTATGTAGTCATTCTTGATTATATTAAATTTGAAACAGATTTTATTGAGACTTCCGTACAAGAACAAACTCTTGATGGTATAACAACGAAGTCACTCTCAATTATATCACCACAAAATAAAGCATCTAAGAAAACGGATTTGCTAGTACCGGCATACGTTGGTGTTGGAGTTCGTCTTTCCGCATATATTCAGGCTTTCGAGTCAGGAGTCGATCTTGGCGGATTGTTCGGAATTGGCGCTGCTGCTGAAGCAAAAAAAATAAGTGGAACTTTGGTTATTCAAACATTGGGGCTAAGTGGCCCAGGAATAAGTGACATAATCCCAATGCCTGTTGAGATTAGTAGATCCTCAATACAAAATGCAATAATGGCACTCGCTTCCATAAAAGCAAAAATGTATGATCTTGATAAACGGTACGTTCATCCGCGCGTTATAGGGATATACAACAACGTCGACAGCGATTCGAACTCAGTTTATCGCTTTATTGCTCAAATGTTAAAGACACCAATCACATTTCCAAAAGAATAATGTATTGGTTAAAAGACTAGCGGCAGGTCATATTGACCTGCCGCTAGTCAATTGCACGCTGATTGCAGAACTATAATGAAATCTACCTCCGGAATCTATTCCGCAAGGCAAAAGCAAACAGAGCGGCCTGGACGGTAATGAGGAGTTGCCAGAGGAACATAAGGGCGCGCAACGCGCTGGGCTCGGTTCCTTTTATGGCCCGAGTCAAGGGGATGAACTTGAGCCACTCGCCGATGACATCGGCCGTAGGCGAGGAGTAAAAGGTCCACCCGAAGAAATCTATCTGAACATCCATGCAGGCCCCCACAAGCAGCACCAACAGTGGCAACACAATAAGCCCCAGAAGCACCCAAAAGGCGCGAACAGGATTTTCCCCGAATCCGCTCACCAGCTTGTACAGCCACAGGGCAAAACAAAGAAGCCTGGATTCCCCATTCTGCCGCAACAACTTCAACTGCGCCTCTTTCTCCGCAATATGCCACTTGGAAGCCTCGTATTCGTTGTTCTCGGCTTTGTACTTCCGTTTCATAGACTGATAAAAATCACGAATAGCCTGCCATTCTGGATTATCAGAATCTTCACTACTAATATGGTAACGCCCATCCTTAATGGACCAATACGACTTCAAAAAATGTACATTTGTCATGTCAGAATAAAGGAAAAAACATTCTTTAAGTTCAATCCCAAGGAGAGTTAAGCCAACTTTCCCATTTGTGCATTGAACAAAATGCAAGCTAGGCACAGAAGTTTTCATTGTCATGAGTGCTTGTTTGAAAAAAACTGTATTAAACTTCATCCCTTTTGGACAAACAATATATACGAACTCAACATACTTATCGAATTCTACGTTATCAAAGCATACAACAGATTTAAATTTAACTTTACTGAAAACTGTTTTGTCACAAAAACGACTCCAAAAAAAAGACACTTTCTTAGCAAACTCTGTTCGATTGAAAAATGCTAACTTTTTGAAATTAGTATTTGTAAACTCGACATCGCTATTAAAACCGGTGTGATCGAACAACGCATGCCCCATAAAAATTGTTTCATTGAAACTAGTTTTGCCATTTAATGTGGCTGATTTAAAGTTAGCATTATCAAATTCATTCTTGCTAAAAGAAACGGATTTACAGAATAGTACTTCATTTAAAAAACAATATGATTTAAATTTCGATTCATTAACTATAGTCTTCTCTCTGAATGTAGAGTTACACCAATATACTGAACTTTTAAAAAGCACTTTTCGCATGTTGCACAAGCCATGAAATTCAACTTTATCAAAGTAAGCCTCGCTACAGAATGTTGCGTTATCAAGATAAAAATCTCCCAAACAAGTTGCTGATGTGAATTGAATTTTTTTCACAGCAGTAATACTTTTAAAAAAAACATTTTCGCTAAAAAATGTTGAATTAAAACGAGTGTTGCCTTCAAAAATAGATTTTTCAAAGTCTATTTCAGGCAATGGATTTTCTATCTTGAACCTTGAAAAACTTATATCCCCAGGGAATATAACACCTGACAAATTACAGCTCTTCCCTGTATCAGTAGCTACTTCAATTATTGCATATACTTGTTGATTAAAATCAACGACGGACAACCCCTTGTGCTCCGCCGGGGCATGAAACAAGCAATACTCTTTGCCATCCTCTGGATCCGTATAAACAACAGGTTGCGGATCATCCCACTTATGTTCTTCACATTTGCAACAGCCCACTGAACGCCTCCCAATTAATTTGAGAAACGGTATAAGATCACAAATTCAACTGCAACCATTCAAATCAAAATAGATCCACACTCCATCGGTCCACAACAAACCCACCACCCCAGAAAAATCACTCCTCCGCTCCCGCTTTCGAGCTTTTTCGTCCGATTTTTGCGCAAGTTCAAGAATACGCAAAACACCCCGGAGAACGTTGGGGTTGTAGGATGTTAAAACCATCACCCTCTTTGCACGTCTTGCAATGATGTGCAGCTCCGCGCAACGCTGACAGGGACTAGACATACTGACTGATAATCAGTTTGTCACAATGGCTGTGCGGGTTCCCGCGTTTTTTTGAAACGCTCCGACTTTTCAAACAAGGGGAAAGGCCACTCTGCATGGCAGTGTTTTAATGGTGTTTTTTCCCATATCCCACGCGGGTTAAGGGCTTCTATGAGGGGTAAAATCGGCGTTGCACAAAACAAGCCTCGCCAGACTCGCAAGGTCCCTATCGGGTCCCTCTCCCCCGGAAACCCTTTATTTAAGCCATCCCGCGACTTATTCGTAATCAGTAGGTCCGGGGTTCAACTCCCCGTTCTGGCTCCAGGAAAGCTAAAGCCTTACAGTGAGTTATTTCACTGTAAGGCTTTTCTTTATTCGACAGAAGTGGCGGCTGTACGCAAATTGTACGCAACTGCCGGAAACATCATCTCAGCATCCATCGTTCTTCTGTGCCAACGTCGAACACCCTTCGCCGTACCATTTTTCGACCGTAGCCGAGCTGATTGGTAGGACGATTCATCCGCTGCAATCAGTTTCTCTATTCGGATGGCCTTGAAACTCGAATGCGCCAGCATCAGAAGCAAAGATGAATTTATAATTTTCCTATTGTCTTCAGACCCGGAACTAAGTATTTCTTCACCAATAGAGTCAACATAATACCGATGCTTTCGAAGCATAGGAGCTCAAATGAAACCTGCCAGTATTTGCCTCTTGCTCATTCTTGCCGCTGTTGTCCTTTCTCCTCTTGAAGTCAAAGCCGGGACCGCCCAAGAGCGGGCGGGAGAACTGGTTCAGTGGCGGGAGAACTGCAACGACCCGGACCCGGACCTCCGGTTGGCATACATCGAAAACGCCATTTCCAGCGGTGATGTCTCCATCCAGAGAATATGCATCCGGTGCGCCGTGGAGAGCGACAATGCAGATATTAAAAACCTGGGCTTGAGGGCTGCTATAGCATCGTTGAAGCAAATAACGTTCACAGTCGAACTGCCAGTTGAAATGCAAGCCAAGTTACAAAGAGCAGGCGACAACAAAGACGAAATCCAAAGCGTCATTGACAAAAATCGAAACGAATTTAGCGGATATAATACTATTAAGAATGGGCTATCTTTTATTATTACGGAAGCTACCGTACCGTCTTCACAGTCGATATGGTTTTCTTTGGCTAAACAAAGCTCTAAAAATGACGACTTCAAAGGGACAGCAACAATAACTGGAGACAGAATCAATTGGGTTGGTCGATCTTCCATTGACCGTAACAGCTATGAGTCATCGATTTCCCTCAAACTTGAAGCTGGTGGTGTTCTTAAAGGCACGTACCAGCCCAGTAGTGGGCCAGTTTATCCAATAACTGCAAAGCTATGGTAACCTCGCGATAAGCCCCTATGAGCAATAGAATACCCTCATATTGTCGCTGTTCCGCCTTCGATTGGATCCCATTGGGACTAATCCTACTTATGTTTTTGTTCGGGGTTCCCGTAGTATTCGCCCAAGAAGGCGGCATACTGAGTGCGGACAGCACTCGGTTCCATGAAAATTATGACCCCGAAGTCCCGGTTTCTGGCGGCGCCATTGTGGGCATTAGTCTAGGGCGCCTGGATGGGGATGTGGATGTCGAGAACGTGCGGCTCCCGTCCTTCTCGGGAGACAGCGTTTGCGTCCGGATCG
This sequence comes from Pseudodesulfovibrio sp. S3, assembly GCF_004025585.1. Classification (NCBI taxonomy): domain Bacteria; kingdom Pseudomonadati; phylum Thermodesulfobacteriota; class Desulfovibrionia; order Desulfovibrionales; family Desulfovibrionaceae; genus Pseudodesulfovibrio; species Pseudodesulfovibrio sp. S3. The sequence continues at coordinate 128,284 of NZ_QTZO01000006.1, read as the reverse complement.
TCACGCAGGACGGGCGTTATTCCGCGAACAACGTGTACAGGAAAACGGGCAGTGGTGACCCAAAAGGCACAGTCCTGCTCACTCCCGTGAGCTTGAAATACGCTGAAGCCCTTTCCAAATACAAGATGTCCGCCTTTGCTTTGAACGCATTCATCCCCAAAGAGGGGACCTCCGACCCGCAGCAGGCAATTCACCTGCCCCAAATGCTGCCGGATGCGGACAAGATCAAGACCCTGACCGTCCTAGTCAATTCGGGAGGGAGGTTCAGCAAAATGACCATGAACGAGGCTGGCTCCACGTTCCTTTGCCAGAACGTCAAGGACGGGGCGAGAATCGCCTACGACACTGTCTGCAAGGGGGACCTCGCGACATACACGCCCGGCGTCAAATCCGTATTGATCATCCTGGACGACGGCTTCGGCGAGGAAAGCATACATTTTTCCTTGCTGCTGCCCTAACCGCACGGCCCCCTCCGGCCCATCATCCGCATGTCCCTGAACGCCTCGCAAGCAATGTGCATACTCAGAACACTGAAGTATCTTGCCCTGTTGGGCATCCTGTCGCTCTTGCTGTTCATACAGATCTCGCCCACCGACCCGTACGTCGTCATTTCCGCGACAACGGAGGTCTTGACCTATCGCGTGTCGAGGGCTGAAGTGGCAGCCATCCCTTTGATAGAAGCCCAAGTCCGCTCAACCGACGCCGGTTTCACCACTCTGAAAGACGAAGAAGGCAGGCCTCTGTTCACCGGTCTTCTGGAACCGACCAAGGATAGTATTGTCTGCTATCGATACGCTGACGGAAGGGTCTCCATTGTTGTCGACGGCGGCGACAAGAGCGCCGGGACGGTCAAACTCCCAGACGGCAGGCAACATGAGTTGTCGACGCGAGCGATGTTCGTCGTAAACATGAGTCAGGGGACATTACAGCGGCTCCCCATTGCCGGGCCGACAGAAATCGGCCAGGAATACGGAGTACAAGCCGTCCCCCAAGGCAAAGGAGCCTTTTCACGCCCGATCATGTCCAAAGGCAACATCAACGTTTTCGGTAGAGGGCGGTTTTGGCCCTACAAAAATGATCTGTACCCAGTGCCTGGGGGCAACATCCCTCTCCCGGCAGGAGGACGACTCTCATCCGGAGACACCCTTATTCCCCATTCCCCCACGGCTGCCAGCCCCTGGTTCGGCATTGCTCAGATCACCCCTGAAGGGTTCGACATTTCCGCGACAACAGTTTCATCAAACTTGCGCCTGTACCGCATGGGCTCAACGGGTGAGTCCGAAACATTTGCCCTTAGCGTCCTGACCCAAGCTATCTCCGACCCGGTCTTCCAATGGGTCGTGCTTTTCTTCGGAACCCTCCAAGTACTCATCAGCATGTGGGGCAGTCGGTCCCGCCGGAAAAGAGAGACCTTCGACAATGTCAAAAACATTCTCAAGCCTTTTACTCAGCATCTGCGTCGTCTTTTCCAGCTTCGGTAGCCTTTGCCAGACAGTGTCGGCGGAACCGGTGCTCATCCGAGCCCGGAGCGGACAGGAGGGCCACGGCTGGTTGTTCGGCGCTCCGCAGGATGGGCAAAGTTGGATTGTCACCCCGGCCCATGTCGTGGCATCCCCTGAGACAGGCGCGTTGGAGCCATTCTACTTCGTGGACGGACTAGGCGTGTCTGGCGAATGCGCCAAGCCAATACCCTGTAGCGACAATCCCAAGGATACACTTGCTGACAAAGAGGGTCAGGACCTGGCATTCGCGCGGGTGGTCATCGGACGTCCCGACGGAGAGTGCAAATCTCGATTAGGACTCTCCTCCATGGGATACCAAGCCGCAATGCTGAAGGCCCAAGGATTTCTCATTGTATCGATGTTCCAGACCAGCGCAGGCGGTCTTCCCCTGACCCTGGCCCGCCACTCCGTCGATTCCTTCGGGGGAGCGGTCATCGACTTCAAACCCGTTGGAACATTACCCGGGGGAGCATTCCGCAAGGGGATCAGCGGCTCCCCGGTTGTTACCGAGATACATGGCCAGATTATCCCAGTGGCGATGGTTTTGCGGATCAATCCCGACACAGGCGTTCTGCGCACCCTGCGTTTTGACTACATCAAGGAGCAATTCAACAGGATAAAAGCCAAGGAAGAAGGATCACCAATTGCACAGACAACCTCTGAGGGAATCCCTTATCGCATCGAATACACTTCCTATGCCCCTATTGACGGTGATCTCGGAGCTTCCACCCTTCAACAGACCGGCTGTTGGGGCGCTATGGCAAATGAAGGCAAAAAGACGGTAGAGTTGATCCTCAGCGTCAACAAACCCGGAATGATCGACAGCATTGAAATCCAACAAAGCGAAACCTGCGGAAGTGGCCCATTGCACTTCTGGTTGGACCAGCGGGTCAATGACAAAGGGAACTGGGAATACGTCAGGGCGTACGAACAAAAGGAGAAAACAAACTCCTCACATCGAATCGGACTTGCCGCTCCCAGGCAACTTAGGATTCGATTCGACGCCCGAAATCCGGTCTTCATCCAAGGCATCCGTCTGCACTGACGGGCACAAATCATCACGTACTAATCGCAAGGTGACCGACGACTTCGATTACCTCACGATCAGGTAGTTGGCATTCCCATCGATCCAGCTACCAAACACCTTGACCTGGTGAATGTTCACCTCGTCGTCTCCCTGGGCTCGCAGGGTAATGTTTCGGGCAGGACGGCCCACGAGAATTTGGTGCCACTCACCGTAGGCTTTTACGTCTATGTCGGCGGCGACGAGCGCGTCGTCGGCGTATACCAAAACCTTGCCGTCGCGCTTTGACCCGATGTTGTCGTCTGCCAGGAACAAGACCTTATCCACCTCGGCCATCCGCTTCATGGAAAGGATGAGTTCGCCAAAGGAATCCCGGCCGCACTTGTCTCCACCCATGCAGTAAGCCCTCTCCGGACGGAAGGAGAGGATCATCCCGTCAGCTATATCCTGGCGCAACTCCGCCTCTTCCCTTTGCTGCTTCTCTTCCAGCCGAATCCTCTCGCGTTCAAGCTTGATCTGTTCGTCCTGCTTTCGAGCTTCAAGTCTTTGCTCTGGAGTAAGTTGACTCCACTCCTCGTCGCTCATACCCAACGGATGCGTCGCGCAGGCCGCGATCAGACAAACGAAAAGCAACAGTACGGAAAGCAACAAATACTTCGACAAATATCGTTTAACAAACATAACTACCTCTTTCGGCAAATATCAATTTCTCCAATGCCTGAAACCAGCCACAGGGATTGTCACAGGGGCTAACGTCTGGAATGTTCAGAAACAGGACGATAGTTACAATTAATCTAAGTTGATCCCACTCAGGAGTTATGTCAATTCGAACTACAAACCAACCGGCTATCATTATGGTCATATTCCATTTCGCAATCAATAGGTCATCGGTTCAACTCCGACTCCTGGCTCCAGGAAAAGCTAAGCCCCTCAGTGAGTTATGTCACCGAGGGGCTTTTCTTCATTTGATTAACATGGCAACTGTACGCATTTTGTACGCACTTGACCTTCTTTCATTGTCGTTAGCCCTCAGAACCAAGCATCTCGTAATAGTCCTGAAGACTATCAAGATACTTGATAAGCGCATTTGCCAAGATATCCCGTCCGTTTCCCCCTCCAAAAGACTCATAGCAATATTCGAATCTCACCCCCAAAAGGCCATTTCGCAATGCATCAAGATGCCTATATTCAGGAGGATTTCCGGGATCATAATCGACGTCAAGGTCGTCCTGAAATCGATCCTCATCAAACAGATCTAACATCGCCTCTGGGTGTAAAAAAAACAAAATTACATTTGAATACGATAACGATTTTATGTCTCGTGTCTTTCTAATTCCCATAACGCAACTACCATAATCAAAGATGTCTACGACGATGACTAGCCGTTCGAACATATCAATTCTTAATCCGCTTTGTGGCCAACACAACACATCAAATTGACTCTCGTCCTCAAAGAAGCCAAGAGAATAATATGCGACTGCTTCATCTACTGCTCGTGCACTTTTAACTCCACATCCCAATAATCCGACTTTCATACCATTCTCCTTTCGATTAGACATCCAGCTTCAAACGATTCAGCGACGCCCGGAGATGATGATCAGATAAATGAGCATAAATCTCCGTAGTCCGTTTGTCGGTGTGCCCCAATAGCTCACCGATCGCCTGAAGCGATTCACCTGCCTCCGCCAGATTCGACGCGAACGTGTGTCGAAGGTCGTGCAAACGCATGTCAGGATGCCCGGCATCAACCAAAGCCTGCTTCACAAGCCCGGTTAATGTGTCCGGGTGTACCCAATGCTTAAAAACACGCCCCTGGCGGTCATCGAAGGATTTCAGGACTGCACGGAACTCAGGATGCATTGGATAACGCTTTGCCAAATGAGTCTTACTCTTGCGAACGAGATAGCAATCCCGTTCGAAATCGATATCTGCCCATTCAAGCGCAAACAGCTCTCCCCTGCGCCGCCCTGTGTACAGCAAAGCAATCACAAAACGGCGAAGTTCTGTATCCTCTATGGATTTGATGAGATTCGTGCATTCCTGTGCGGAAAGGAACGCGGGTGGCCGCTTGGCAGCCCTCAACTCTTTGTAGCCTTTGAAGGGATTCTCTTTCACGTAATCCCAATCAACGGCCTTGTTGAAGACAGCTCGAATGTGCCGGATGTAGTTATTGATTGTCGTTGACTTCAGACTATTGCCCTTACACTTGGCAACGAGGTTGTCCAACGACCTGAACCCTAAGCCCTCCAACTGAACCGAACGCTTCTCAACCTCTAGCAGCTTACGCAGCGCAAGCCGGTTGGCCTGAAATGTCTTCGGCTCTTGGGTAGACTCAGCCCAAACAAGGTATTCGTCTTCAAACTGCCCAAGAGAAACCTTGCATTCCTCTTGCTTCAGCTCTTCAAGACGACCGGATTGATATAGCCGGACAATCTCAGCAAAGAGCTGCATGGCTTCAGACTTTTTCGAGGTACGAAGGCTCATCCGTTTCCGGTTGATTTCATAGTACCACTTGTTACCTCTTTTAAAGGGCTTACGGAGTCCCATTATGCCTACTTTCATAGCATAAGTCTCCGCAAGTGTTCAACAATCAACTCATCTCTGCATTGCAAGAGTTGCTCAATGCTCCCTTGCTCTATTCGCCAATGACCAGACGGAAGCTTTTCCGCTCGGACAAGCCCCTGCACACAATAAGAGCGCATGGTATCACGGCAGACATTGAGCATACTCATTGCCTGTCCCATCTTGAGCCAATGGCTCCGCTCTATGCGTGTATAAGTGGGATGTCCGTCCTTCATGCCTTAACGATAAGGCAAGGAGGAAAGTACTAAAAAAAGTTAATCTGAATTAGTCCAGACGATTCTGTTCAATCAAGCCCTTCCATCTGATCAAGGAAAAAACAATTGACGGAATAAAACTCGAAGTCTGAGCGGCTTAGCAAAATAAGCGCATCATCCCAAAGGCCAAAGCTGTCAAAGCTATCAGGGAGAGTCCATGTCGTTGCTGGATCAAGGAGCGCTCCACGACTCTTGGGAACAACATGCTTGGTTCCGAAATCATACAGCGCACTCGCTAGCCTCAGCACCTCCAGCAGTCGAACACGGCGTTCTGAATTGCTCTCAGCGCCACCTGGCTTCACTGAATACCAAGCTGTGCAGATATGAGCCACTTCTCGCAATTCGTTCCAATGATTTTTTACTGAGCTAGTATTGATCTTATATTTCCTATCTTCTGGTATTCTTGCAAGCTCATCACAGGTCTCGTTGCCAAAAACACCACTTTCAACGAGCTCTGGGGCACTCACATACTCATGTATTGCGCGATCAACATACTTCTCAACAGCTGCCAAATAGCTCATCGGCTGACCCTGATAATATGTTCCGGAGTATATCAACCTCATCAAAGAGTAGACTGTATATATCTTTTTTTTGCACGCATCCCACTTTTTATTATAGCTGTCCAACGAATCACTCTCATTTAAAAACCTCACAAGGCTTGGAGTCATAATTTTCATAACATCATCGTCTGACAAGCTGCCCAAATAAAACGACCAAAATGCTCTCTCTCGCCCTCTAGACTGTTCTTCGTCTCGGGAAAGCTTGTCATTAGCTTTTGTTGTTTTTGGATACAAGATCGTGCTCTTAATTCGGGCCGAAATATAATCCGCAGAACTATTTTCTTCTATTTTGAGCTTCATAACTTATTAGCTTACGGAAAATTTTTAATCACTTCAACAAAGACCTTGAGTACCAATTTGGCCTCTTGCTAAACTGTAACGAATATTACGCAATACTCTAAATAATTCAGCGAGATAAACTCAACATCCATACTTGTCAAAACCTCTAAACCTCCAACTCTATTCTCGATATCTCATTTACAAAATACTAAAAACAGGATATATATTTAATAAAATTGGACTCTTCGTCTCAGCACACTTGCAAACAATTCAAATCAACAGACTGACATTACACACACAAATTTAAATGAGAATAAACGGGATGCACAATGAGTGAAACAGCTAATATTGCAATAATGGCAGAGGACATTTCTAGCCATATTTTTAAGCAATTCAAGTGGACTACTAAAGGACCGATGAATGTAGACTGGAAATGCGTTTGCCCCCAAAAGCACAGTAAAAAAACACATCCTAGTGATGTAGTTTTTCATTATATTGAGCCATACCGAAACAGTATATCCTGTATAAATACCGATCTCAAAAGCTACAAAAAAGGATCGATCACACGGGACCAGATTTGCGGAGCGATCCAAAGCCTAGACATGGCTATCGAGTGCGCAAAGGTAAGTGGCGAATGGCAAACACTGTACGCTCCGCCTGAAAACTATGAAGTTTTTGGGCTTCTCTTCATATATAACCATGACGGAGGGTACGACTTAGAATTTGGTCAATTGCTCGACAAGGCAATGCGACGAGTTAATATAGCACCTAAAAATAAAATTTTCGTGCTCTCCCCCTACGACATTTGTTACCTAAAAACTGTCACCAATGACATTGCAACCCTGAGAGGCGCAGAGGACTGCACCAAGATACCTGATAGCCAAAACTGTTCATTTTACTACCCTACCACCTCAAGACTCAAACACGCGCACGCCCCTGTTAGCCACCCGGCAACGCTGGAGATGCTGACAGGCCCATGGCAAATAATGCGCTACAATATTGACGGAGATGCATCAAAAGGATTTGGAATATCCGTTTACATGAGAACTCCTGGGAATACGAAGGAAGAGTTTATTTATCTAATTGATTATTTATGCACTTACCAACTATTAAACGAATCTAAAAAAATAATGATCAACTTACCAAACGCATCACCTATTGCAAATGTAATGTTTGAAAATGCGGTTAAAGATTATATTAGCATGAGAAATGATGATTTTTTCGCACAAAAAATAAAGTCTATTTCGTTACGCAGAATAACTAATATTGTTACAAGCTACTCAACAGTAGAGATAGGGATGCGGTATGAATAATAATTCTTTATTTTATGCGTCAGATGCAGATATTTATGACGCTCTATACTCAACAAAAAAAAGAGTTACAATCAACCTTTTGGTTGAGATACTGAGAGGAAGAGGAATTATTGTGTCGGAAGAAGCTAATAGAGAGCATCTGGTAGATTATATTTCATCATTGCCACATGACTATAATGACTATACCCATCTTATAGAAACCGTTTCCTCATCAGCAAGATCAGAAAAAACGGCATCGACATCTTTGAGTGAAGTGGTAAAGAAAGAAGAGATCGACAATGCGTTTGAATCTCTGAAATTAGCACGCGACAATAATAATGAAGCATATTCTATGGCGATCATAGACAATAAAGTCATCATTGACGTCCAATACACAGAAATTGACAGATCGATGACAAGACTTCGACAGAGGACTCATAAAGAAGCAAAGATTGAGATAGAGATAGTAGATGGAAAAACTAAAATACGCCATCCTGCAAATGACCGAGTACATGATATTGTTGATACAATCATTGACAAAATTGAACAGCAGAAAACGGGTCCTATGGAAAAAGAATCCCTCGATTTTTCTGGCATTCCTTCTCACGAAATACGCTCCGATTTTTTCAAACGTCTGATATCCAGCATCGAAGGCTACAAGTTGCACGGAGTTACCAAAATTAACGTCAACCACGCTGACACAACAAACACAACGGATGATGACGCTTCCTCCGATGATGATTACTCCGCAGCAGAACAGGAGCTAGTCGGAATAGTGGAGAACGCGATACTTAAAGGCGAGTCTCTTCTCTCCTCAAAAGAATTTCAATCCCTAGCTCAAAGCGGCTTTTACATCACCAGCATTAGGTGGACCGCAGAGAAGCAATCAACTCCAAGAAGTAAGCTTGAGTTTGAAGCTCAATTTCACAACGCCAAAGACTGTACCCATTTTAGATACAATGTACTCGGCGTATATACGGGACTAGACCAGGGGTACACTCAAAACCGCAAACAACTAAAACCACACGAAAAAACTCAATATCTTCGACTAATCGAAAATACTGCCCAAAGGGTGTATTCCTCAATACGAGAAGAGCAACACAATGCAAAGCCAATCATATAGATGGCTATCATTTCGCAGCCAACGAAGCCTTGAGGAGATAGGAAACGCAATCCTTCTTCATAAATTTTCTAATAGCGAAGATCAAGGGTTCACCTTATATGAACTTAATAAGAATGTTATTGAGGCAAAGTTCACTGAAAAAATTCATATGATAGAAAGTGTTGTAGATTACAATGGGAATATAACAACTATTCCGATTGAAACATTTGTTCATACCACTTTTCAGATACGAAACGACTACGGCTTTATTGAAATATACGATCCACCACGCAAGCTTCTTGGGCTTATAAACCATCTAGGGAAAATAACTAACTATGAAACAGAAATTGCACAACAGTTAATGAACATACCACGATTAATTACTTATTTTGAAAATATAGGCATAAGAATACGAGTAAGAATCATTAAGTGCAAAGACATAAGCCTATCAAATGACACTCAAGCTGAAATGATTATTAAAAGTTCAAGCGATGTACGTAACAATGCAAAAGATTACTTTCAAAAATATACTATTGCTTCAGCGACTATATCTTTTGTAGACATATCATCGACAGCTAAACTAATCGCCTCTAACTCTGGGCACATCAAGATAGTTGATTGCAAAAGCTTAGTAAAAAGAGATTTGCTCAGAGAGGCAGTAGTTGCTGCCATATAGCCAATGAAATGATTTTTCTCTTCCATAAAGACTATCTGTAAAGCAAAATTTTATGAAAATTGACATTATCATAAAAATTTGCTATGCTTTTATATGAAAACATCAGAATATTTAGTCAATCGGCAAAAGTTCTTTTCGCTGGCCGAAATCGGTCAAATTCTCCAATGCTGCATAACCCGCGCTGAAGCAGATTTGATCCGCAAACGGACCACTTGGCCCGTCCGGTATATGCTTGTGCATTTGGCTCTCAGAACCGGACTACGTGTGCACGAGATCGCGGCCCTGAGGGTCAAAGACGTACAGCAGTACAATGCAGAGCGGGCGCTATTCGTCAAGAAGGGAAAACGGGGAAAACCGAGGGTGGTCTACTTCGATACGAAGCTTGCTGCCCATATCGACAGCTTTATCCGGCTAAAAGAGAAGTGGGGCCAGGATACAGATAACCACGCCCCTCTGTTCGCTGGACGTGCAGGAAAGCACTTCACCCCTACAGCACTCAGCATTTCTTTCAAAAACGCAGTCAAAGCCGCAGGGCTACCTGATCACTATTCCATTCATTGCGCTCGACACACATACGCCACACACTTACTAGCCAAGACGAACAGCTTGAGATTCGTCCAAAAACAACTCGGCCACGCTAGCCTGAACATGACCAGCCTCTACGCCGATTTACTGCCGGAGGCGAACCAACCCCTAGCGGAACTCATTTTGAGCTAGAGCCGAGGCCCCTAGAGGCCGGAAACCAACTCCACCATTTCAACCGACAACGCCTCTGCCAACTTCTTCATCGTCAGCAGGGAAATGTTCTGCCTTCCCCGTTCTAGACCGCTGACATACGTCCTGTGTGCGTCAGCTTCTTCCGCTAGCCCCTCCTGAGACAGGCCGGCCTTTTCCCTCAATACGCGTACCCTCTCGCCAAATTCAGCCATCAGGGTCCGCTCTGCTTCCGAGTAATCATTCAAGCTCTTTGTAGGCACATGAAACTCCTTTTTCAGTACCTCGCACAGTGCTTGACTTGTTGATTATACTACTACAGAGTATACTCTACATTGGTTGAGCTTTGGATAGACGGTCTGACCATAATCCAGTGCAGAATCTCAATTCACACCCGACGGAGGAGCGATGGCAGAGACAAGTGCAGGGGCAGCCCCAAAACAAGGATTCAGTTGGATGGGACTTCTATTCGGCGGTATGTATTTCGCCGGGTACGGCAAGCTCGTTAAGGGCCTGATCATGGGCGCACTGAGCTTCATCCCGCTCACGGCGATTGCCGTCCACATCTACGCGGGAATTAAGGCCAGGAAAGAGCTTCCGGTAGGCGAACAGGCATTTAGCTGGATGAACGCCATCATCGTGTTCTGCGTGACCAGCGCGATCACCGGAGCTGTCCTCTACATAGTACAGGGGGCATAAGATGAAGATAATTCAGAAGCGAAACAATGCTATCTTTATCCCAATCTTGGTAGTGGCTCTTCTGGCACTGGCCGGATGCTTCCAGAATGACGTTGATCTCGTCAAAGACGGGACCATGAATGGGTATCCGACCACAACCATTGGCCCGGCCTTTGATGCCAGCTTTGATGGCCCGAAGTGGGAAGCATTTGAAACGGACAAAAAGGTACGAGTAGTTGAGTTCTCCGGCAGGATTTCCCAAACCCTACACGACAATTATGTCAGCAACATCCTGAACTCCGCTTACCTGGGCATAACGCCTGACGTATTCCAACCGTTTGCCGAAGCCATATTGCCTGAGCCGGAATACCAGCAAGTCCATGAAGCTGTGTCCGGGGAAGGCTCAGCGCCTCGCGCGGAAGTGGATAAAGCTCTGCTTGAAGCAGCCTGCCAAAAGCTGGCCCCGACGGGCAGCATCGCAACCTTCCAATGGACGATCAACACAGACGGCGAGACGTTCTCGCTATCTTATGTTGATTACGACGCCTGGGGGCCGATAGCCGTGCAATTCCCTCTGGGCACGGTGCCGCTCCACCAAGACAAGCTCCAAGGCGTTCTGGACGCCATCTACGACTAATGAGAAAGGGAGGCTTGAGCCTCCCTTTCTCATTTCTCACAGCCTCTTGACATTCATATAGCTTTCGACCTTCAGCCGATTCCAATCCCGCCGCCTTGTCGTCGTAATATGCTGCGCAGGATCAAGCACGAACATATCCAGTCCACATTTTACGAGCAGAACCCAATGGTTGTTTTCCCCGGTCCTCTCGATCTCCAAAATGCTCAGTGGCCCAATGGGAGCATAAGACTTAAAGGGAGTATACCGAGACAGGGTGTAGCCATACTCTGCTAGCAGACACCTAAGATCGTAATTATGCGTGTAAAATGGCCCGTAAGTGTCGAACCCCAATAAGTCCACGGCAACCCGACGGACCTCGGCATAGGTCGCTCCTGCCACCATTGCCACGCACGCAAGGCCACAACCGGTGGCGTCTTCCTGAACTATTCTTTCCATTCCTTGCAGATGATTTCCTCGACCACTTCTTCTAGCGATAGGAATATCAGTTTATTGTTGTATTCGACAAGAAACAGCAAGCCGAGCTTGGTTATGATGGCATCCCTGAAGACGAAGATTTCGCCGTCTTCGGAGTGGAGCAGATCGCCGTATACGCAAGCACGGCTTGTTGCACTTAATCCTATTATTTTCATATGTTATAATACAATAATGGCTCGTAAAAGTCAAATCGACACTGAAGCTGACGGAGGGACCATGAAGATGACAAAGGCCGCGATTGAGGAACTGGTTAAGGGAAAGAAAAGTCAAACTTTGAGTGTAAAGCAACTCTACCTTGACATCGACATGATAAAAAAACGCTCTCCTAGGCACCTCGACGCATTAGCAGCAGATTCCCTGGATCTGCTTCTGAGGATTGCCAGCATGACCAAGAGTAAGAACAAACGAAAATCTCTCCTTGAGGGCATCAAAGCGGTAACAACAGCGCTCGATAATTAACATGAAAAGGGGGGGGCAAGACGCCCCCCCCTCTTGAACCAACCGTCTGAGGTGGACATCATAATGATTTTTAGCCGAATCGCCTTTCATAGACGTCCATCACAGCTTGACGCCACTCCTCATCAAATCTTCTCAGTTTGGCTTTTATAACCCTCGAAAGAGGAGCCATCGAAGCAGCTTCCACACATGCAACGTTAATATTGACCCCTCGGCGCTCTGCTGCAAGGCGTTCCAGGTGAAAAGAATCGATTCCGCCACAGTCATCGACCTCACAGTAAGAGCCCCATTCCTGAGGATAATCCCCATGCCCCTCAAAAACACAGAATTTGAATTTGCCGCCTAATATGGCTTCCATCCGGGGACAGAGAAAAAAGCCCTCTAAGTTACGCACACCATACTTTTTGAGATGATACTTGCCCCTTTCATCCGTTAAGATGAATTCTAGACGGACCCGATCCACATCATCCATATGCCACCATGGTTTTCCATCTTCCTTCATGCGCTTGAGGGCATCAGGTCCACGTTCGTAAATCTTAACAGCATTGGGCTTCTTTCCTGCGTTCCAAAAGTAAGACACGCTGTTTTCAGCCCTGTGATCATCCACACCCAAGAATGGACTGCCTGCACAGGTTCCCGCCCCAGTATGACCGGGAAACCACAGGTAACGACGTAGTAGCCAATGAACACCCAGAACATCCCTACTTTCTTTGCACACGAAATCCACGGCGTACTCGACGTAGCTCACAACCAAATCTGGAACCCTACGGTTAAGCTCCATGAGCGCCTCTGGTGTTGGGTTTACAGCTTTAATCCTAAAGTCCGGGTAGTTACTTTCAGACCACCAGTTCAAAGAGAACTTTACGCCCCTAAGATTGAAGTATTTCACCTCGCGGTACGTCGGGTCTTTGATCTCAGCCTTCTTTGGTGCGAAGGCCATCAGGTTATGACTCAAAACGTCAATCTGACCAGTTTTAAGGAATAATTCGACCCTGTGGATGTGCGGTTTAACCTGAACTATCTTTGATAAGACCTTGTGTACAAAGGCACCGTACCCATTGCTACGAGTCCCCAAATTCTTGCATTGACTTTTTATCATCAGAATCACCTGTTTTGCTTATCTATGTGAATATTTTAGTGTTAGTATATACTATGGACAAGTGCTCCCCAGTCCAACTGTTGGACTCTACTTCTTCTCAAGATCTTTCAAAATCGCCTCAAGAAGTGCCTGAATCTTTTTGATCTTCTTTGCGTAGTTACTTTTTGCTTTCGGATTTATCTTCTTACGTTTTCCAACATTAGCAGCAGCAAGTTTAGCTGCGACAGAAAGGTGTCTGATTGCGGCTTTGGTCTTCTCTGCTTTCGTCAGTTTTTTGCAAGTTGCCTTGGCATCCTTTGACCGAGTCTTGCGGCAATTCTCATCTACGTCCTCAGGAGCTAACTCCTCTAGGTCAATATCCTCTTTAGCATCATCCCATTTTCGCTGAATTCGCTCGACATCCCACTCTTCCCCCATTTTTGCTGACTCAACAATATCGTGCCGCAACCCCTTAGGGAAATCGCGTTTGGACATCAATACCAAACTCCTGACACTAAATTGCTTAACTTCATCGGGTGATTCGAATGCGTTGGCAATATTCATATAATTCCTTGCCGATGAATAACTAAAAGGAAGCTTGTCCTTCACCCACTGCTTGAACCCCTTTATCTTCTGCAACGGTTTGGCCTTATTGAGCAGCTTCCCCATTTCAAGAAGATCTTCCGCTCTCCTTTGCCACGCTTCATTGATTCGATCTGCCAACTGAAGCAGCCTGTGCTTCGTTTCCTGTTTCTTCGATCGACCTTTCTTCTTTGGGTTGGGCATGAAGCCTCCTTGGTTATAGGTTGAATCTTCAACCCCAACATGCCCGTCTGAATATGCGCTGGCGAAAGGTTAAAATGAATTAATCCAGACTAAATCAAAAAAGATGAGAGCAGCGCAGAGTAGGCGCAAAAAGAGTTAGCGTTTGCTTCTTCAGATAGGCCGTGCCACAAACGAACTCAGAAACTCGTAAGCACCTATCATCAGGGAAGCCGTTGCCAACTTTCTGGACTACGGCTTCTAGCTTAGGAAATGGGAGAATATATCCATGGACAAACCAAGCACCCGCAAACTCATCAAGGATATCAAGCACGAAAACAAGAAACTATCTGCCTGGCTTAACTCCCTTAAAGGGTTGAACCACACCCCAAAAACAGCCCTTACGTGGGCACATTTGGCAAGCCTTGTTCAGACATCCGAAGCAATTATCACATGCGCTCGGCACAAACATCACATCGTAATTCCTGCAATAGTAAGAACTGCCGGAGATTGTGTTGTCAATTGCCGCCTAATGATCGATCAATGCGACGACGAATCTGCACTTATGGGGGCGTGGATGGAAAAAGTTAAATTTGGCAACAAGATCACCAATCAGGCAAGACAGGCGTACAAAGCGGGCGAAATTAGGAACGCTGAAGAATACAAGGCCGTTATACGAGAAAAAATGGCGGCTATCCAAATCGACAACACCGAATGTTACTATGAGATGGAAATCGACCAAAGATGGAAAGCCATTAACCAAGAGCAAATGTACCATACCTGCTACTCTTTGCTCTCTAGCGAAGTCCACTCAAACCCAGGTGCTCTTGATGGACGCCATACAGCTGAAATAGACGGCACCCCAACTCTCGTTTGGTGTGGGTACGAGGAAGATGAGGCTCAAGACTTACTCATGGCTCTAGCCACATTTATGGAGTGGGCGAATCCTTGTTTCCAGTATCTTTCTGACTCGTTAGCAAAACTCAATGAGTAGCCATTATTCACTCTCAGATTGTGACAATCCGCTGGCGACCAATTGGTTAATGATCAGTTAATCGATCCTATCCGAAACGACATCTTACAACCTCAAATTCAAACGGAGAAACCACCGTGAGGATTATCAATAGGCTTCTTGCCGTTCTGAAGCCGAAGCAGGGATACATAGACTGGATGACCTCGTTGCCTGACGGCGATGAGGACTTGATACCGTCACTGGAGCAAGCCAGAGAGCAAGATTGCATGGCGTTGCTTATCCCTGAATTCGACACGGACGAGCAAGCCTTTGAGTTCGTCCTGAAACAAAGCAAGACGATCATAAAAATGCAATGCGAAGCCTGGGATACACGGGAAGAGCTTTGGCCTAAGAACATGGACAGACGACTTCTGAAAAAGTGGTTCGATATCGAGATTCATTCCGAAGTCATCGACACCATGCGCAGCCCGATCGAACGGGAAGAATACTAGCCACGCAGCACTATACTTCATTCTCAAATTGAATTATAGTCGCTTCATGAAACGACTTCCCATCATAACTCACAGCCTGTTTGCCGAGCTTGTTGATCAATGCAGAGCCGAGCCCCGTGATCCTGAACTCTGGCCTTTGAGCGGCAGTATCGTCACGGTTCCCGTTGACGGCCAAGACCATTGGTATTTCCAAAAAAGCAGACGGACGACTCCGGGGAAATATCAGCAGAGGGAATACATCGGCCCCGCAGGCGACACTGAACTGGCCCTCAAGGTGGAAAGATTCGAAGCGGCCAAAACGGGCTACACAAGCCGGGGCGAAATTATCAGCACCCTCAAGTCATCTGGAGTTGCGGCCCCGACGGGCAAGCTGGCCAACCTGCTCCTGGGCCTGCATGAAGCGGGAGTGCTTGAAAAAGCCATCCTTGTCGGGACCATTGCCTTCCAAGCCTATGGCGCGATGCTGGGGGCAAAATTCGGACAGGCCGCGTTCTACACCATGGATGTGGACATGACGCAAGCCGACGCTATTTCTCTCGCCGTAAAGGACGATTCGCTTGATGTCCCACTGCTCGACATCCTCAAACAGCTTGATGACACGTTCAGCGAAGTCCCTGGAATAGACCCCAGGACGCCTCCGGTATCATACATCAACAAGGACAAGCTTCGACTTGATGTACTCATGCCCTTTTCCGGTCCTGGCCGAGGACCAATCCACTCACGAACCCTCAAAACACATGGACACCCTCAACGATTTTTGGATTTCCTCGTCGTTGATTCCGTGCAAACAGTCATGCTCGTCGGCGGTGGCGCATTAACGCACGTCCCGTCACCCGCTCGGTTCGCACTGCACAAGCTGATTGTCTCCCAACGTCGCGATTCCATAGAAACGGCCAAACGGCGCAAGGATCTGCTGCAAGCTCAACAGCTCATCGAGCTACTCATGGAAGACGATCCGGACGCCTTGCTTGAAGCACATGAGGACCTCAAGCAACGCGGCCCCAACTGGAACAAGTATTTCCGGGATGGCTTAAACTCATTGGACAACTCGACGGCCAAGCAGGCCGCACTATCGTTTTTTGAAGAATAAGGGAAAGGGGATTAAACGGCCCCAAATTCAGACGACCAAATGACCAATAATCAGTTAGTCAGCGCTCCTTAAAAACTGTACGCAAACTGTACGCAAAATGCGGACACTTTTCGGTAATTTTGGGTAGTTTTCGGCAGTTTCCAGGGTATACCGACCTCTCGACATTTCAAACAATATCAATCTTTTCAAAGCAATACAGGCCACACACCCAAAACATCCATACCAATTCGTAATCAGTAGGTCGTCGGTTCAATTCCGACTTCTGGCAACAGGAAAAGATAGGCCCCTCAGTGAGTTATGTCACCGAGGGGCTTTTTCTGTCCCTGCATGAGCCGTGTCAAACTGACTTTTCTGTGCGAACAATCTGCGGACAATGAATGCCCGTGTCTCATGATTTCAGCAGGTTGATTGTTGAGACCAACTGATTCCCATCAGTAGGCTCCCAACTCACTATCTCGAAAACCCGTCAAGCTAAAAACACTGTTTCTTTGGTGTAGTTCAATGACCGCACTGTGCATTTGACCGACATCGTGCTGCATTTCACCGACACCTCCTTGTTTCGCCCTTTTCGACTCAAAATCCCATGATACGGTTTTCGCAACTCTGAGCGGCGCACCGGGCCCTGTTCGCGAAAACTACAAGGAGAATGGAGATGGCAGAGAAATGGGTTCAACACATCGGGGATGATCAACTGGTTTATGGTCTGCCAAAGCAAATGTCGGCAGTGGCAGGTGGGGGCGCCAAGAACGAGAGCCAGCCGAATAGAACGACTTATTGGCGATATCATCCGAAACCACAGGCATGCGACAAATGCCAAGCGATGAAAGGGCTGTGGTTTGAAAGTCGGCCCGGCCCGGTTCACCCGAACTGCAAATGCGAAATTGAAGAGTTCGAGGCGATCAAAGTCACGGGACGATCCCGGGACATCATTGTGCAACAAGGTGTCGATTTGGCAGCCAATATTGCGGAAGCAAGGCGGATAAAAAGGATTTGTGAGTCATTCATTTTTAACTTCCCGCCATATTCCACAGCAAGTTTCTCATTGAAATGCATATAGGTATTCTTCAATTTCAAAGATGGAGCCAAATACGACTACAAACGAGGTGGGCATCCCGAATACGAGGACTTCGGCAATCATCACTATGACCTATATACGGAAGCACTTGGATTGAATGCCTCTTTTACCCAAGCTGCAGCGGGATCGGCTCAGGTATTTTCGTTAACCTCCAAGATAAGCTTCTGGAGAACTTGGTTCGACGACCCCAGAGACAATGAGATGGTCATTAAAGGACAAAAATCTCCTTTAATCAAGTAAACGAGGCGAGTTCCTTGTCGTCATTGGAAGTGGGTATGCGAAACAGCAGCCCCACTTTCAATGCTTGACTACAGCCCCTCAGCATAACATATAGACAACATGAATTACCAAGAACAATTGAATCGTAATGTACCTAGAGCTGTTCGCCTGGTCTTGCTCTTAGGGCTGTCGGTCCAGACAATCGCTGTTGGCGCATTTTTAGTTATGGGTACCGGCCTTTTTTTGCTTGATGCGATCACACTCAGTTTCAACTACTGGACCCCATTTGCATGGGCTTTATGGGGTGCGATGGCTGCTTTCGTACTTGCTAATACGCACCTCATTGCCAGGCTCATTAACAAATCGCCTGAGCTGTACAAAAGACGTCCTTTGGACATACTCGCTTCAATCCCCTGTATCGCTTTCCCCGGGTGGCCCTGTATCTCATTAATTCTTGATGGGAAATGGGATCTCGGCAATGCTTTGTTCTATGGCATCCCCACAGCGTTCAACATCGCCGTCCTTTGCTTCGCGACCTTGCCACCACTTCGCAGGCATTTCTTTGAATACACCACCATGAAAACAGGGAATGAACACCTATAATTTGACGACGCCAATGGGCAAAACGCCCCTTATGAACTGTACGCAAAATGTGGACTTTTTCAGGCAGTTTTAGACGGTTTTCGGCAGTTTCCAAAAGATACCGCAACTCGATGTCAACTAGAAAAGAGAACATTTTTAGTCAGATACCACCCATTCTTTCATGCCCTCACCAACAAATTCGTAATCAGTAGGTCGTCGGTTCAATTCCGATTCCCGGCTCCACGGAATGATCAAGCCCCTCAGTGAGTTATGTCACTTTAGGGCTTTTTCTATTTCATAGTGAAAGGGTCAAAACTGATTGTTTTGTGCGGACAATTTGCGGACATCTTCGAGTCATTCTTCATGATTTCAATAAGTTGCCTGCTTAGACCTACTGATTTCCATCAGTTTACCTGCAGCCCTCCTGCAAGACGACATACTAGCGCACTGAATGCACGAAAACCGACCTTTTCCCAAAACCTGTCAAGCGATAAATGCCGTTTCTTGGGTGTATTTCACCGACCGCGCCGTGCATTTGACCGACATCAGGCTGCATTTCACCGACATCTCCGTGTTTTGCCCATTTTGGCCTGAAAACCCGTGATACGGTTTTCGCAACTTTGAACAGCGCGTTGGGCGCTGTTACGAAAACCACTCACAAAGAGAAATGAAAATGTCAGAACAATGGGTTCAACACATTGGAGAAAACCAACTGGTGTACGGCATGCCTAAACACATGTCCGCGACGGCCACAGGGAAGTCCTATAAAACAACTGACCCAGATGCGCTCAAGAAATACTGGCGGTACCACCCCAAACCAAAAGCATGCGACAAGTGCCAAGCCATGAACGGACTATGGTTCGAGGAAAATCCAGGCCCTGTGCATCCAAACTGTAAATGCGAAATAGAGGTGTTCACAGCTTATAGAGTTTCTGGAAGGGCTGAAGCAATGATTGTTCCTCCCGGTGTAGATTTATCTGCCAACATTGCCGAGGCGAAGCGCATTGCAAAAGAATGCCAGCAAAAAGCCGCAAAGGAGGTTGACGACTTTCTGGAAAAGGCAAACTTCTCTGGCGTACACTCCATCGACAGCATACGGGCGGCATGTATCGACGAATTGACATTCCTCTATAAATGTTCTTGGATATACGACAATTTTCGTAGTGAACAAAACTATGACTACAAAAAAGAAGGCCACCCCGAATATGAAGACTTCGGTAATTACCACTATGGACTCTACACACAAACGATGGGCATCAATGTAACCTTTGCTCGTGCGGCAGCGGGAGCTTGGCAGTTGAAAAAAGATACCCACGAATGGAGATGGTACCGTACTTGGTTTGATGACCCCCGAGACAATCAAATGATTCGCAAAGGGCAAGATTACCCTTTTTAATGACACTTGTGACAGGCGCGGGAGTTGAGATTTCTCCCATCGCTTGCCTTTGGATGGAGGTGGTGATCAAATATGCATTGGGGACGTTCAGTCGCAAAATCAATTAAATGGATTTTTCTTTCATTTACATTCCTTTGCACCTTACTCGTAGGTGTGTGTTGGCTCCTTATGGAGCTAGCATTCCCGCCTCATGACACCGATGAAGTCTTGATTCAAAACTTTGTTGATAACCGGGCGATCTTTGATGAAATAATAGCTAAAGTGCAAGAAGACAGCGACATAATACGAGTAGGTCACAACTGGTACAAATTGGCTGATGGAATCTCCCGGAGCGATGCTCCTGAGAGAATTGTCCAATACAGAAAGCTGTTCAAAGAAATTTCGATAGATGACGGTATTCAGGTTATGTACTCGCCAACAGGCGAAGTACGTGTACGGTTTTACTCCAGTTGCATTGGATTTCTTTCGCCAGGTTCATGCAAGGGTTACGCATACGAACCATATCCAAGAGATGCATCCATTTTGGTAGATAGCATCGACGACTTTGAACCCAAAGCAATCAGGTCATCACATTGGTGGATCCAAAGAAAAATTGAGGGTGAAGACAACTGGTATTTATATTTTGACTCTGATGAATAAATTGCCACCACCAATGCCATCCCCAAACAAGAGCCTGAAAGCCGAAAAAGCTAGGCCAATGGCCCCCAACGCATTGGCTCGTTCCCCATTAACTGCACGCAAATTGTACGCACTGTCCGCCAGATGCGGACAATTTCAGGCAGTTTAAGGCGGTTTTCAGCAGTATCCAAAAGATACCGCACTCTGCCACAATCGAATAAAGAGAATGTTTTCAGGCAAATACAATGTATATCACCACACCCTCACCAACAATTCGTAATCAGTAGATCGTCGGTTCAATTCCGATTCCTGACTGCAAGAATATTAAGGTCTTAGCATCAAGCTAGACCCTTTTTCTGTGCCAATTTTCCATAATGCTCCAGTCCTGCTCCTGTAAAATCAAGAAAAGATACAGCCATGGCAACCATCCGCAAACGAGGCCATAAGTGGGAAGTCCGCATCCGCAAGAAAGGCCAGCCCACGCAAAGCAAGGCTTTCAAGTACCAAGCTGAGGTCGACGCATGGGGTCAAGGAATCGATACCGGGATGAACAAAGGCCAGTTCGTCTCCCGCAAGAAAACTGAAGCACAACCGTGAAAAAAGCGCTCAATGGCCCCAAGAACCGGGGCCACCTCTCACTTCTATTTTGTCGGGCCTTGATTCCCCCTACTGTTAATACTATGCTTTATGGGAATCTTCTACAAGTGGAGGCACAATGCGAGTTCGTGATATCATGCAAGCCCCAATCGTATCGTTGGACGTCAACTCCACGTTGAGGGATGCCGCATTTGTTTTCCGGCACCAGCAGACACAAGGTGCCAGCATAGTTGATTCCCGCGGGGACCTTGCAGGGGTGTTCACCCATGAAGAACTCCTTCAGGCCCTTGCCAACGGTGCGTCCATGTCGGATACAATCTCCTGTCATGCAAAACCCATTTTCTGCACAATACGCCCAGACGAGGACGTATCTGGAATCGACTGGCAAGGTTGCAATTTCCTTGCGGTTCTTGATGAAGATTCAGTGGTGGGCGGCATGGATACCACGACCGTCATTGATAGCATCTACGGTGCTCAGCATGCAGAGCGGATGCCGTATCAGGATTTTTTCCACGGCCTGCCCGCGCCGATGTTTCTGGTGGACAGCCACTGGACCATCGGTTGGCACAATGTGTCTGCCGACATGTTGTGCAGTCTGGACCGCACTCAGCTTTGCGGCCGAACGCTTGCGAACGTGCTGCGCGATGCAGGGTTCGAAATCGAGGTTGATCCCGTTGACCAGGAATCCATCTACATGGCCTGGAAAGAATCCGTTCGACTGTTGCCGATGATTTGGCAAGTGCATGCGGATGACAGCCCCTTCAAGTTCATGGTGCTGCTGCAGAATGTACAGGACCAAGTCATACGCTCACGTGAGCTGAGGGACTTGCGGGACTTGTCCAAAGAACTACACGCGATCATCGACTCGTCGTTTGACGGTTTTTTCATCACTGACGGCGAAGGGCGCGCCTTGCGCATAAACCGGGCCTACGAACGGATCACCGGCATCCGCACCGACGAGGTCCTCGGCAAAACCATGGGAGAGTTGGTCGCGGCAGGCTACTACAATGAATCGGTTACATTGCGCGTCTTGCAAAGCAAAACGACCGAAACCATCATTCAAAAAATCAAAAACACCAAGACTATTGTCGTCACCGGAACCCCAGTGATGGACCATGACGGCAATATCTGGCGAGTAGTCACCAATGTCCGCGATGTCACGGAGTTGCGAAACCTGCAGGCGGAGCTTGAACACCTGTCACGCCTGCATACCCAGTATAAAAAGGAACTGGATTCATTACGGCGGAACGTGGACCACAAACCGAATATCATTATCCGCTCCAAACGCATGAAGGAAGTTTACGCGCAGGCAACACGTCTGGCTAAAGTGGATTCCACGGTCTTGCTTTTGGGAGACTCCGGTGTGGGTAAAGAAGTAGTGGCCGCCCTACTTCACGAGAACAGTTCCCGAAGAGACCAGCCATTTGTAAAAGTGAGCTGTGCCGCCATCCCCGAACACCTGCTGGAGTCCGAACTATTCGGCTATACACCGGGCGCTTTTACGGGAGCCTTGCGGGCTGGCAAGGAAGGGTTGTTCGAAGAAGCCGACAAGGGCACCATTTTTCTGGATGAAATCGGCGAAATGCCTTTGGGATTGCAAGCAAAAATGCTGCGAGTACTACAAGACAAGACCTTCGCACGCATCGGCGGAAGCGCCCCGATTACCGTGGATGTCCGCATCATCACCGCCACAAATAGAAACCTTGAGGAAATGGTAAAGCAAAAACTGTTTCGCAGAGATCTATACTACCGCCTCAACGTGGTCCCCGTGTATATTCCGCCACTGCGCGAACGCCAGGAAGCCATTTTCGACTTCATCTATCATTTCCTGGGAATCTTCAACCAGAAGCACGGGTTGAGCAAACAAATAGAGACCGATGCCCTGGATGTGCTGATCAATACGGACTGGCCGGGGAATGTTCGGCAACTGGAAAATACGGTGGAACGTCTGGTCGTTATGGCTCATGGCGATCTCATCACCAAGCAGGACGCCCTTCGGGGTATCCGCGGTCTGGACCCGAGCGAATGCCCAGGTTTTTCCAGCCCCACCGAAGGCAGATCCTTGCGGGACATCCTCGATGAAACCGAATGCAACGTCCTGTCCCGTGCGCTTCAAGCACATCAAAGCACCCGGGCCATGGCCCGTGCCCTTGGAATCGATCAATCCACTGTTGTCCGCAAGATGAAACGACATGGGCTGAGCACGCTCTAGCTACTGCCAAACACAGAAGAAAAGGCGGGGCAGTCGAAAGACATCCCCGCCTTTTCTTCTGTGCCAACCTCCCGCCCATACAAACCCGTCAGCAGCCGATGCATACATGCATCAGTGAAAGCAACTATGCATCAGCGCCCAACTGACTGAATAAAGGTAACTTTAACCAGCAGCCACCTCAAAGACAACATGACCGATGTAAAAAGGCATCGGATCTCCAAGTTTGCATGACAACAACCAGATGTTGACCGTTCAGTCAATCTATTTATGTAACGATATAAAATTTAATGACATAAAACATCGGAAAAAGAAAAGCAGTCACTTTGTATAAGTTTGGTATGTTTGTTGATTGTAGTTCATCAATGAAACGTTTCCTGCTTCATACTGCATGATTGAGTATCTTAAATTTTTCTTGTTTGCGGAGTTAATAACCATACACGTTGTTACATGGCAACCTACACCATACATGGAGGTCTCAGCATGTCTTACGAATCATTCAGCACCACACAACGAGTTCTCTTCGGCGAGGGAAGCATTGCTTCTATTGTCGATGAGTTATCTCGGCTTAATGCTCGCAATGTTTTGATAGTGACCGACCCCGGCCTTGTCGGCACCGGAATAGTTGACAGACTGGAAGACATTCTCAAAAACGGCGATGTCAAATCCGCCAGATTCGACAAGGTCGAAGCAGACCCGCGCTACGAAATAGCCGATGAAGCGCTTACCCTGCTGCACTCTTCCAGAGCCGAGGCCGTCATCGGCATCGGCGGAGGCTCTTCTCTGGATATAGCAAAGATCGTCAGCGTGCTGGCCAGCAACGACCAACCTGTCACAGAGATGTTCGGCATTGACCTGATCAAGAAGCCCGGCCTTCCGCTTATCCTCATCCCCACCACGGCCGGGACTGGCAGCGAAGTTACGCCCATCGTCATCCTCTCCGACGAGCATGAGAAACTTAAAAAGGGCGTGGTCAGCCCGTACCTGTTTCCGTCATGCGCCCTCCTCGATCCAGAGTTGACCCTCGGGCTGCCACCGAACGTAACTGCGGCTTCGGGAATGGA
This sequence comes from Pseudodesulfovibrio sp. S3, assembly GCF_004025585.1. NCBI lineage: Bacteria > Pseudomonadati > Thermodesulfobacteriota > Desulfovibrionia > Desulfovibrionales > Desulfovibrionaceae > Pseudodesulfovibrio > Pseudodesulfovibrio sp. S3. Next base: position 103,899 of record NZ_QTZO01000006.1, on the reverse strand, counting down.
CGCCCTTATCCACGCCCTTGAGGCCTATACTTCCAAGAATGCTACCGACATGTCCGACATCCTGGCCAGGGAAGCCATTGTCCTCATCTACAACAGCATTCGAACTGCATATGCGAACGGCACCAACATCAAAGCCCGAAGCGGCATGCTACGCGGATCCCTGCTCGCGGGCATGGCCTTCGCAAATGCAGGCGTAACCGCAGTTCACGCATTCGCCTACCCCATCGGCGCCGAGTACCACATCCCCCACGGCGTAGCCAACACCATCATGCTTGTCCCTGTGATGCGCTTCAACATGATCGGCAACCTGGAACGTTTCTCAGAACTGCCCACGTTCTTCGGTTTGTCCACCGAGGGGCTGAGTCCCCGCCAGGCAGCCCAACTCGGTATCGACGCTCTGGTTGAACTTGCCGAGGATCTCAATGTTCCCCAGCACCTGAGTGAATACGGTGTCAAGGAAGCAGCGGTACCCTCCCTGGCCGAAAGCGTGATGAAGGTTACCCGTTTGCTGGCCAACAACCCCCGCAAGCTGCTGGTCACCGACGCCGAGAGAATCTACCGCGCTGCCCTGTGATATCGTTGCACCCGCTCTTGTTACAGGAGAAATCTCCCGAACCTTTAACGGCGTAAGCATGGGCAAATGGCAACCCAACGGCACACAGCCCTCTTTGTCGGCCTGGACAGCCAAGACAACCTGACCGCTGAATGCATACGCAGCACGCAAAGGAGCGATAGAGACATGACAATTCAGAGTTTGAACCCGACCACGGGCGTAGTTGAACAACAGTTCGAAGAATTGAGCCCGGATAAAACCGTGGCCGCAGTGGAAGCGGTCGCCCAAGCTTATACGGCATGGAGCAAGACTTCTTTTGCCGAGCGGGCCACATGCCTCCGCAGTCTGGCCGGGATCCTGCGCGATAAGGCCGACGATTATGCCCTGATTATGGCAAAGGAAATGGGCAAAGCAATCAGTTCTGGCCGGGGCGAGGCACTCAAATGCGCGGCTGTCTGTGACTACTACGCGGATAACGGCGCGGCCATGCTCACCAGCGAGCCCGTGCCCGGATGCGGCAGAAAGGCCTTTGTGGACTTCGCCCCCATGGGCACGGTTTTAGCGGTTATGCCCTGGAACTTCCCGTTCTGGCAGGTGCTCCGTATTGCCGCGCCCACGCTCATGGCAGGCAACACCATGGTCCTGAAGCACGCCTCCAATGTCCCCCAGTGCGCGCTGGCCATCGAAGAAGCATTTGCACAAAGCGATTTCCCCAAAGACGTCTTCCGGGCGCTGCTGATTGGCGCGGGTCAGGTCGAGACAGTGCTGGACCAGGATTCCGTGGTGGCCGTGAGCCTGACCGGGAGCGAAGAAGCCGGACGCAAGGTTGCCGCAGCCGCTGGAGCACGCCTGAAAAAAAGCGTCATGGAACTCGGTGGCAGTGATCCTTTTATCGTCTTCCCAGACGCCGATATACAGCAGGCAGCATCCATTGCCGCGCTCTCCCGATGCAGCAACGCTGGTCAAACCTGCATTGCCGCCAAGCGATTCATTGTGTTGGAAGACGTATTCGACGCCTTTGTTGAAGCCCTTTCAAAGGCCATGGATGGATTGAAGGTCGGCCCCCCCCTGGATCCGACAACGGCCGTAGGCCCCATGTCTTCGATCGAACTTCGCGATGGATTGCAGAAACAGGTAGACCGCGCACTCAAGGCGGGCGGCGTACTGGTACGCGGCGGCTCCATCCCGGACGGCCCGGGTGCATTCTACCCACTGACCATCATCTGCGACGTCCCGTCCGAGGCCGATGTATGCCGCGAGGAACTCTTCGGGCCGGTGGCTCTGGTCTTCCGCGCAAGCAGCGAAGAAGAAGCCCTTGCCATGGCCAACGACACACCATTCGGTCTGGGCGGTTCCTTGTGGATCGGCGACGAGGAGAAGGGGCTGGAACTTGCCCGGCGCGTTGAGGCCGGAGCAGTGTTCGTGAACGGCATGGTTCGCAGTGATCCGGCGCTTCCCTTCGGCGGCATAAAAGGCTCTGGCTATGGCCGGGAACTTTCGTCCTTCGGCATCAGGGAATTCGTCAATATCAAAAGCATTTGCGCAGGGTAACGGGGCAAGGAAAAGCGGTGAGACGCACAGTGCTTCACCGCACAATCAACATGGAGGTATAAGATGCGCTTATACATGTTCGAAGCCGGAATACTGAAAAGCCAGAAGCATTTTTTCACGCTAAACGAGGGTGTCGGTGAAGCCTTTGACGTGCCGGTCCCGTTCTTTCTCATCGACCATCCCAAAGGGAAGGTCTTGTTCGACACAGGCAACGCCCTGGAAACAGTACACAACAAAGAAGAGCACTGGGGCGGCATTCTCGCAGCCTATGATGTAGTCATGACCGAAGACCAATGGTGTGGCAATGCCATTAAGAAGGCCGGTGTCACCCCGGAGGACATCGATTACGTCATCCTGTCACACCTGCACCTCGACCATGCAGGGGGCGTAGGCCATTTCCCCAATGCCCGTTACGTGGTGCAGCGCGATGAACTGAACTTTGCGTATGTACCCGACCCGTACATGAAGGCGGCCTATATCCGAAAGGATTTCGATAAGGATGTGGACTGGATGATCCTTGAAGGATGGCAGGACAACGAATATGATCTCTTCGGGGACGGGTCCATCGTTATCTACTTCACGCCGGGGCATACGCCGGGCCATCAATCGGTCCTTGTCGATCTGCCCAATTCCGGGCCCATGTTCTTTGCGGCGGACGCCTGCTACACCCAAGGGAACCTGGAAAAAGGCACTTTGCCCGGTCTGATGTGGAACGCAGGCGCGACCGTTCGTAGCGTGGAGACCATGCGCCGTCTGGCCACCACCCGCAACGCGACCATCGTCACCGGCCATGACCCTGAAAGCTGGAAGAAGATCAAGCAAGCCCCAGAATATTACGACTAACTGACAAAGCCCCATAGGAAAAGCCATGACCGGCACTGCGCAGCGAGTAACGATCCATACCGTCATTCACAGGAACGGACCGGATCTAATGTTGAAAGAGAAAGGCCATTTACGGCCAAACTTCAGCTAAGGCAATTTGTATACAGACTGCTGGCTGCGCAGTCCGGTCAGACAACACTCCTGGATGTTCTACGCCTGGCGCGGGGCTGTATTGGCAACAGCCGTGCGTGAAATTCACGGCATTCCTTGCCTTGATACGACGTTCCGCGGTCAATTGCAGTGGTTCATACTTGGTCTGACAGTCGTCCCTTTAGACAGCCCGCAATTGCCAGATGAGTTCAGATTGGTAGCATCTTCCTTCCAGCACAGTTACCATAGCAATCTCCCGTAACACATTTTCCCCTATTGCATCCGTTTCGTATTGTATTCGCTGCTCCATCTCGGGCGCCGAGTGCTATCTGCTTGACTGGAACCGGGCGAGGTGCGAAATAATAGTTTAATTGTCTGGCCCCGCTCGGGGCGCTGACAAAACTCGAATTGCATAATTGGGCCTATTACTTTCAAGGAGATTCCGGCATGGCAGGACACAGGTATTTTTCAAGAATTCTGGCGGTCATCTGTTTGGGAGTGTTTCTCTCTATGGCATTGCCGGTTCAGGCCACAAACATGGCCCCGGCTACTGCCCAAAAAGAACTGGCCCAGGCTCCGTTGCTGCCCGTGGTCCAGGAGTTCAAAGAACTGATCGAAAACGATCCCGAGTTGCTGATGCTTTTTACGCAGATGTTTGAAGAGGTGCCGCAAAAGGAACCTTATCTGACTGACCCCACGGGCCAACCGCAGATTCGCAGCTATCAGCAGATGCTTCAGGAGATGAACCGAATCATCGTGCAGGCCCCCGAATTCAACCAAACCGGGCTTGTGGGCTTCCCTCTCAACGCCATACTGAACTGGCCCATGGCGACCCATGCCGGGGCGACCGCCTTCCTCAACCCCAAGGTAAACCGCCAGCTGAAAAAGATACTGGCCCAATGGGCCGTTTTCCTGGATTCGCCGGATTCGCGCTCCGTGTTGAGCACTGATCCTGCAAAGGGCTGGTTCGGACGCGATGCGCAGAAGGCCATGCCGACTTTTGTGGATGATTTCATATGCAACCCCAAGGCCCCCTACTACGGGTTCACCTCCTGGGACAACTTTTTCACCCGCCAATTCAGGGAAGGCCGCCGCCCGGTGGCCAGTCCGAAAAACGACGCCGTGATCGCCAACGCATGTGAATCAGCACCCTTCAACCTCGCCACCAACGTACAGCTCCGCGACACGTTCTGGATCAAGGGGCAACCCTACTCGCTCTATCACATGCTGGACGGAGACCCCCTTGCCTCGCAGTTCGTGGGCGGCACCATCTACCAGGCTTTCTTGAGCGCCCTGAGCTATCACCGCTGGCACAGCCCGGTGAGCGGGAAAATCGTCAAGACGGAACTCATCGACGGGTCCTACTACGCCGAGGCGCTCTCCGAAGGCGTTGATCCGGCCGGTCCGAACCGCTCGCAGGGTTACATCACCCAGGTCGCCTCCCGAGGACTCGTATTCATTGAAGCAGACAACCCCGCCATCGGCCTCATGGCCGTGATGTTCGTGGGCATGGCCGAAGTCTCCTCCAACGAGTTCACCGTGTATGAAGGACAGCACGTGAACAAGGGAGACGAACTGGGCATGTTCCACTTCGGCGGCTCAACCCACGTGCTCATCTTCAGACCGGAAGTGAGCCTGGAATTCGATCTGCACGGCCAGACCCCTGGACTTGATTCAAGCAATATCCCCGTGCGCTCCCGCATCGCAACAGTGAAATAACCCTGAAACGACACGAACCGAGAAAGCCGTTTATTCCTAAGAATAAACGGCTTTCTTTATAACTCCGCGCCCAGCCCAGAACTGAGTTCCGGACGTATGTCGGCCTGTATTTCAGATGCAAGCGTGTGCCGCACGCCGCCGGTTGGAACTAGATTATCTTGCGGACCGACTCCCGTTCCACGAGCCGGGGCTCAACCCTGATGACCTGGCCCAGATCGCGCCTGCTGTCCAGCCGGTCAATGAGGTTGTCCACGGCCATGGCCGCGATCTCGCTTTTGGGCTGGTGAATGGTGGTGAGGGGCGGGGTCATGTACCGGGCGATATAGATGTCGTCATAGCCGATGACGGACATGTCTTCCGGGATACGCAGCCCTGTGCGTGCGGCCTCGTTGATCACACCCAAGGCCATCATGTCGTTGCAAACGAAAAGGGCCGTCGGATGGCCGGTCAACCCCAGGAGTTGCCGCATGGCCCTGATGCCGCCCTCGCAGTCGTAATCGCCTTCAATGATCCACTCCTTGCGGACGGGCAGGCCCGCTTCACGCATGGCCGCTTGAAAGCCGTCGAGACGTTCGGCGGCTGACCGCCGTTCCAACGGGCCGGTGACACAGCCGATTTCGACATGGCCCATTTCTATGAGATACCGCGCGGCCATATACCCGCCATCCGGGGAGTTGTCGTAAATGCGGTCGACATTGTCCGACTCCGGTCCCCAGTCAAAGACGACCGTGGGCGTGCTCCGCTCTGCTTCGAGCAGCCGCAGGATATCGTTGTTCACCTCACTGCAAAGGAGCAGCAAGCCGTCCACGCGCTTCTCTTCAAGGGCGTCGAGGTTGGCTTCCATGCGTTTGACATCCCCATCGGTATTGCACAGAAAAAGCGTGAATCCCCGCTCATAGCAACGCCTTTCCACAGCGTGCACCACCTCGGCGAAAAACGGATTTCTGCTGGCCGTGACCAGCATGCCCAGCGTGTTGGTTCGCTGGACCTTCAGGCTGCGGGCAATGGAGGAAGGACGGTATTTCAACTGGCGAACAGCTTTGTTCACGCGCTCGCAAGTATCTTCGCTGACAAAGCGGGTCTTGTTGAGCACGTGGGAGACCGTTGAAGTCGAGACCTCTGCAAGTTTTGCTACGTCCTTTATAGTCGCCATATAATCTAATGATTCGCCTTGATAAACTCGTTTACTTCGTCAATGCCGGGGATAGACGTCTGCGCGCCGATGCGGGTGACGGAAATGGCTGCGGCAGCATGGGCAAACTCAACGGCCGCACAGACGCCCCTTCCCTGTTGCAAGGCAGCGACAAAAGCTCCGTTAAAGGTATCACCGGCAGCCGTTGTGTCAACAGCCTGAACCTCGTACCCCCTGACCAGACGCGAGCCTTCGGGGGAGCTCAAATAGGCTCCCTTCTCCCCAAGGGTTATTATGACCGTTTCAACACCTTTGTCATGCAGAACCTGGGCGGCATTGCGCGCATCGGACTCATTTTCGACCCTGATGCCGGTAAGCAGTTCCGCCTCTGTCTCGTTGGGGGTGATAACGGACAGATCAGACAACAGGGAATCCGGCAGAGGCTGGGCGGGCGCGGGATTGAGAACGATGACGGCCCCGCCCCTCCGCGCTTCCCGCGCCGCGACTTCAATGGTTTCAAGCGGGATTTCCAATTGCATCAGAACCATGTCGGCCTTCCGAAGAAGAGCCATGTTCGTTTCAAGAATCTCTGGAGTAAATGCTCCATTGGCCTCGGGTGAAATGGCGATGCTGTTTTCCCCACTACGCGCAATCTGAATCAGGGCGATGCCGGTCGGCATATCCGTCATGGTCGTGATACCGGCAGTGTCGATTCCGTCATCCCGAAACCGCTCTACCATCCTTGTTCCAAAATCATCGTCGCCCACACAGGCTACAAAGGAAACATCCGCCCCAAGCCTGGCAGCCGCCACAGCCTGATTGGCCCCCTTGCCACCGGGAATGACCTGATAACCATGGCCGACAACCGTCTCGCCAGGACGTGGAAAAGTCTCCAACTGAAGGACATGATCGGCATTGACGCTGCCGATAACGACTAATTTCTTTTTTGGCATAGGACTACTCAATCACATGAATCGTGCTCAAAACCCTGTTTCTGTAGGTGTCTATGACAACGGCCGCCACGATGATCAGGCCGGTGACTATCTGTCTCGCAAAGTCACCCATGCCCAGCAGGAGCAGTCCGTTGTTCAACACGCCGATGATGCAGGCGCCAAGGAACGTGCCCACCAGCGAACCCTTGCCGCCCATCATGCTGGTGCCGCCGATGACGACCGCTGCAATGGCATTGAGCTCGAATCCCACGCCGAGGATGGGGCTGGCCATGGAAAGGCGGAGCATATACATGATCCCGGCGATGCCCACGCAGCCGCCGCAGATGACAAAGGCCGCAATCTTGTAAACGATGGTGTTGTGGCCTGAGAGGCGGACCGCTTCCTCATTGTTTCCGATGGCGTAGATCATCCTGCCGAACACGGACCGATTGAGAATGATGGTCCCGACGATGACCAGGGTCAAAGCCATGATGAAGATGACCGGCAGGCCGAAAACAGACTGTGCGCCGAGGTCGGAGAATGCTTCGGGAAAACCGAACAGGGTTCTGGAATCACTGATCTGAAGCGCAGCCCCGCGGGCGATGTTGAGCATACCCAGCGTGACGACAAAGGAATGTATTTTCCAGCGTTCAGACACGAAGCCATTGAAAAGGCCACAAACCGCGCCCACGGCAAGGGACCCCAGCACGGCCAGAAAGATGGCCATGCCCGGTGAAAACGCTTCGTTCGTGATGGTCAGCCCGGCCACGATGGTACACAGCGCCAGGACAGACCCCACGGAAAGATCAATGCCGCCCAGCAGGATGACAAAGGTCATGCCTACCGCGATGACGGTGTTGATGCTGATCTGGGTGCAGATGTTCATCAGGTTGATGGACGAGGCAAAATTCGGTGCGGCGAACATGAAAATGACGACAATCAACACCAGGGCCACACCAATACCGGCCTCTCTGAGCAGCAGGTACGCAAGCTTTCTTAAATTCATACCATGTCCCCGTTTTACTTATGCATTTCCTGACGACACCGGTGCGTCGTTCTGGATGTATTCTTCATATGCCAAGGCCAGAATCCGTTCCTGATCGAATTGCCCGCGGCCCAGCTCGCCCGTGATTTTGCCGTCCGAGAAGGTGATGATGCGGTGGCAGATACCGAGCATCTCCGGCAGATCGGACGAGACAATGATGATAGCCTTGCCCGCAGCGGCCAGCTTCCAGAGCAAAAGATAAATCTCATACTTGGCGCCCACATCGATGCCGCGCGTCGGCTCGTCGAAAATCAGCACCTCGGCATTGCGGTACAGCCATTTGGCGAGAACGACCTTCTGTTGGTTGCCGCCGGAAAGGTTGCCTACCCATTGGTCGACGGAAGGCGTCTTGATATCAAGGTCCGCGGCCAGTTTTTCCGCGACCTCCCGTTCCACGTCCTTCTGAATGAAGCCGTATTTCGCCACGCCCGGCAGGTCGGTGATGGTGGTGTTCACCGCGCAAGACATCTCAAGGATAAGCCCCTGATTCTTGCGGTCCTCCGTGAGCAGGCAAATACCGTTTTCCACGGCGTCACGCGGGTTCCTGATGTCCAGGGTCTTCCCGTGCAGGGTGACCGTGCCGCTCTCCTTGGCGTCTGCCCCGAAGATGGCGCGGACCGCATCGGTCCGACCCGACCCGACCAGTCCGGCAATGCCGAGCAACTCGCCCTTGCCGACCGCAAAAGAGACTGAATGCCTGCCACCCTTGCAGCGCAAACCTTCCACGCTGAACATGGTTTCGCCCACCGGCACATCGTCTTTGAACGGGTACTCCTCGTCCATGGACCGGCCCACCATGAGCTTGACGATCTCCGGGATGGTAATGTCGGCGGCAACGTGGGTACCGGCATTTGCGCCGTTGCGCAGGACTGAAATACGGTCACCGATGTCGAACACTTCCTGAAGATGATGCGAGATGAAAATTATGGTCACCCCCTTGGCCTTGAGCTTGGCGACGATGCCGAACAGCATGTCGATCTCCTTGGAGGAGAGCGTGGCCGTGGGTTCGTCCAGGATGAGCACCTTGCTGTCCGATGAAATGGCCTTGGCGATTTCAATGAGCTGCATCTGGGCTACGCCGAGCAGTTCCACCGGCGTCTTGGGGGAGATATCCAGCCCGACAAGGTCAAGCAGGGCCTGCGTCTTTCGATAGAGCGTCTTGAAATCAACCAGTCCGCATCTTCGGGGCAGGTCATCGAAAAAGATATTCTCGGCGACAGAGAGATAGGAAAGGAGGTTGAATTCCTGATAGACCACCCGGATTCCCGCTTCCATGGCTTTGTGCGGCGTCTGCGGCAGATAGGGCTGCCCCTGATAGCGCATGGTCCCTTCATCGGGCATGTAGATGCCGCACAACACCTTGATGAGGCTTGATTTGCCCGCGCCGTTCTCGCCCACCAGGACGTGTACTTCACCCGCCTTGATGTCGAGATCGACGTCATGCAAGGCGATGACGCCAGGGAACTTCTTGGTTATTCCTCGAAGCTCCAGAATATTGTCACTCTTGTCCATCCACGCCCCCGCGCACTGCATCCCAATAGATAACGAATCAATGAAAGGCGGCGGACGCTCAGGCCCGCCGCCTTGACAACCACACCATAGGCTAGAGGTCAGCCTTGGTCACGAGCTTGATGGGGGTCTTCTGCCAACCGGTCAGCTTTTCGCCGCCGAGAATCCTGAAACCGACCTTGATGGCGTTGGCAGCCATTTCAGGGCCGAACTGGTCGATGGTGGCGAGGCACTTGCCCTGCTTGATCAGTTCCTGAACAGCGCCGATGTTGTCGAAGCCGACGATCTGGATCTTGCCGGTCATACCGGCAGCGGCAATCGCCTTTTCAACACCCAGGACCATGGAGTCGTTGGCACACATCACGCCCTGAACGTCCGGGTGCATGGTGAGCAGGTTGGTCATCAGGGTATTGGCTTCCTCGGTCTCCCAATGGGCGGTGCGGGAAGTCAGGAGATTCATGTCGAACTTCTCCACGGAGCGCATGAAACCGGCTTTACGCTGCTTAGCATTGTCTGCACCGGGGTTGCCTTCGATGATGATGACCTTGGCGCCCTTGCCCAGGGTCTCGCCAAGGTAGTCGCCCACCATCTCGGCGCCGTCTGCATTGTCAGGACCGACGAAAAGGAAATCCTTGGGCAGACCGGCCTTCACCAGTGCTTCCTTATTCAGGGTGACGTCGAAGTTGACGACGGTGATGCCTGCGTCCACAGCTTTCTTGACAGGAATGGTCATGCCCACGGAATCAGCCGGAGCAACCACGATGAGGTCGACTTTTTGTGCGATGAAGTTTTCCATGGCACTGACCTGGGTGTCGATGTCGGTTTCGGAATTCATGCCGACAGGAATCAGGGTGAAGGTTCCGTCTTCCTTGGCAAACTTGCGCGCCCCCTCTTCCATGGTCTTGAAGAACTCATTGGCCAGGGATTTCATGACCAGGCCGACAACCGGTTTCTCAGCCATTGCAGGCGCGATTGCAACAGTGCAGACAAACGCCAGCGACATTACCGCAACAGTAAGTTTTTTAGTGAAATTCATCAGGTTACCTCCAAAGTAGTAATGAATGAATCCGATACAATCGTTTGCGCAATCGATTGCGCGAGTGTCCTCAACCCTACCTTTTGCGACAATTCTGTCAAGAAATTTATGTTTTTTTGGCCGCAAGAAATGGGCATTGCGGCCTACCCCGACTTCGTCATATTTTCATATGCCACAAAGTTTCAAACGATTGCCGCACGAGGCAGCCGCTCCATAATGGTCCCTATGGAATCATTTGAGATTGTGGACTCTCATCTGCTCAAGCGTGCAGTGACAAGGAGAAAGACGATGACAGCTGCCCTTCGGCGTCTGCTCGACGGAACACTGACCCGCTTGTCCTTTCCCGACAGGGTCGACTGCATACGAAAACGAATCCAAACAAAAGACCGTCCTGGCGATTACGACTCCACCGTCACATCTCCTGCGGAGGCGACAAGAATCGTGTCGCCCATGCCCTCGGTAAGCTCCCTGAGATGGTTGACGTATTCTTCCGGGCTGCCGGAAGGCCGGGGCATACTGCGGAGAGTCAACCCCTGCCGGCCGGAGCAGCACCCGGCAACGGACTCGTCCTCTTCAATGAAGCGAATGCTTGCTTTAACTCGTGCCATGCTCAGAATGGTGCGCATTTTCTCCGTCATGCCGTCCCTGTCCGTTTGCGGAGTGGCCGGAACAAGAAGCACCAGTTCATGGCGGCGCCACTCGTTGTTCTCGATAATGAGGTGTGCAAAGATCAGCATGAGCAGGCCGTCTTGCATCCCTTCCCACAGAATGTTGATATGGTCGCCTGTTGTTTCCCAGGATGCCGCATTCTGGTTCTGGCGGATGCAAACGATGTTCTTCTCCAGTGCCATGGCGTGGGTTATGGCGAGGATGTAATCACTGGGGTCGTCCTGCGCTTCTCGAAAACCTATCAGAAGCGTGTTCGGACGCAGGCCGCCAATCCCATGACACTGCAACAATGCCTTTATGCCATCCTCAAGCCCTTCATCAACGATTACGACTGGGAATGCCTCCAACTCTTCATCAGCAATGAATTTGCGCAAGAGCCTTTCCGCACTATCCCTTCGAACCATTTTGTCTTCAATATCCCCATAGAGTATCTGGGCAAGGGAAAGAATGCCTCTGCCTGCTGCAAGCCAGTGACCGAATTGCGAGAGATTGTTGCTCTTCCATGAACGAGTGGAGAGGGCAAGGATGATGGGCCGCCAATTTTTTGGATGGTACCGTTCATCTTCAAGCTTGAGCAGTGCCTTGCGAGCACGTTCAAGGGCCAAGCCGCTGGAAACGTCTCCCCACCTGGCCACTATCCCTGCCCGGCTGACAAACCAGAACAACAAGCCCATGCAGCCGATGGACACGACCGCCCAGAGTGCGTTTATGAGAAACATCACCCCCATGCAACTGACGCATCCGAGAAGCCCCGTGACCCAACTGTAGTAGCGGAAACTCGGACGGAAGCTTGGATTGCGCGAATAGGCTTCGTAAAAACAAGCGAGGTTGAGGGTTCCGTAAGTGAGCATGAAAAACATGGTGATGACGGGAGCTATACTGTTCAGGTTTCCAGCCATAATTGCCACTTGCGCTATGACGAATGTGGCTATGGTCGCGGTGCGCGGTTCTCCGCCGGAGGTTGCCGCAAAGGGTTTGAGCCAAGAAAAGACCTTGTCCTTGGCAAGCGACTGCAGAATGCGAGGCGCTCCCATCATACTGCCCAGAGCAGAGGAAAGGGTGGCGGAAAAAATGCCCAACGGAATGAGCGCCGGATACAGGGCGTTGCTGCGAATGATCATGGTGTCAGCAATAAGTGCCTGCTGAGTGTTGGCCCCTGCCAACAATAAAATCATGACAACATAGATTATTCCGGTAACCGTGATGGAGGAAAACGTGCCTGCCGGAATGGAGCGGGCCGGATCGCGTAAGTCGCCAGACATGTTGGCTCCCGCCATGATGCCGGTAACTGCCGGGAAGAACAGGGCGAACATGATGAAGAAACTGCCCTGCCCAGTATAGGCCGGAGTGGCGTTTGCCATGAGGGTTTCCACGGAGAACAGAGGAGCGGCGCCCAGAAAGAATGAGCCGATGGAGATAAGGAGAATGGCAAGAATACCGAATTGGAATTTGATGGTCCAGCCGGCACCTATGAAAACGAAAATGAACGAAATGACGTTGACGATGGTAGCGACCGTCACGAAAGAGAATGGAATATTGTTGAAGGTCGCCATGAATGCTTCGGTGAAGCCCACGACATACATGGACACGGAAATGGCTTGGGCGAGGAAGAAAAAGCAGCCGATGGCTGTACCGAATTCCACTCCCAGGCTGCGGCTGATCATGAAGTAGGCCCCACCGCCCTTGACCCGCGTGTTGGTGGAGATGGCGGAAAGGGAGATGGTGGTGAGCAGTGTTATGGTCTTGGCCGCAGCAAGGATGATGATGGCATTGATGAACCCCGACTGCCCGACCACGGTTCCAAGGCGAAGAAACATGATCACGCCGAGAATGGTCAGCGTGCAAGGGGTGAATACTCCTCCGAATGTGCCGAACTTGCTTTTGCTGCTCATGTCAGGGACCCTATATCATTGTTGAGTGTCTTTCTTGCGAACAGGCTTTGGAGTACTCTGTCCGTTGAATATTGGATTATTCCTCTCTCATATAATGAGTTCCGACTGTTGGATAGTGCTATCTGAACGTGATTCAAAGAACATGGTTTCGGTATCGCGGCAAAGAGGAACAACAGCCACTTGCCCACTGCCGGAGATATTCTCCATATGCAAGCAGCCCCGCAGTGAGCAGTTTCACTGTGGGGCTGTTTGCACGGACTGTTTCGACGGGGATATCAGCTTAAAAGCCTACCCTCCGCGTGCCGCTCGCAGGTTTAAAACCGAAAAAGGCACCCCTATTTTGAATCAAGATGGCAGCAGGCGAAACGTTCGGGGGCGATTTCCCGCAGCTTCGGCGCTTCCTGTTTGCAAATGTCCATGGCGTAGGAGCAACGCGGATGAAAATGGCAGCCGCCGGGCGGATCCAGCGGAGACGGAATCTCACCGATGAGCGGTGAAAAATCCACGCCTCGCTTGTCCAGTCTCGGCACCTCGTTGAGCAGTCCCTGCGTATACGGGTGGAAGGGAGAATCGAAAAGATCGTCCACACGCGCCGACTCCACGATACGGCCCAAATACATGACGGCAATGCGATCGGAGATATGCTCCACCACGCCGAGGTCATGGGAAATGAACAGGCAGGTCAGATTATGCTTTTCGCGCAAATCCATGAACAGGTTCAGGATCTGCGCCTGAATGGAGACATCGAGGGCGGCCACGGATTCGTCACAGACCAGACATTCCGGTTTGACTGCCATGGCGCGGGCAATACCGATTCGCTGCCGCTGGCCGCCGGAAAACTGGTGCGCATACCTATTCTTGTATTCCGGGTCCAGGCCGCACTGGTTCATGACGTCGTCCAGGTACGTGTCAAATTCCTTGGCTGTGGTCAGGCCATGATAGAGCGGGGCCTCGCCTATTATCTTGTTGACCCTCTTGCGCGGGTTGAGGGAGGCAAACGGGTCCTGGAATATCATCTGGACGTTGATGGCGTAATCGAGCTTCTCGGCAGTATTCATCTCGGCCACGTCCTGGCCCTTGTAGAACAACTTGCCTGAAGACTGCGGCAGGATACCGCATATCATGCGCCCCAGAGTCGATTTGCCACAGCCGGACTCGCCGACCAGGCCGAGCACCTCGCCCGGCATGACGTATAAATCGACGTCATCAACGGCCTGCACCCGCTCGTCGCTGATATTGGCTCCCATGGAACGGGCGATCCTGCTGGCAAAATCCAGCTTCTTTTCAAATATCCGGCTGATACCTTCGCAACGGATGAAAGGGGTCGTGGTTTCACTCATATACTTATCCGTTCTTCATATGTGATTGTTCGCCCGGATGAAAACAGCAGATCTTGCGGCCGTCTTCCATCACGATCACCGGCGGCACTTCAAGGCATTCATCCGTGGTTCGGGGACAGCGCATCCTGAACGGACACCCTTCGGGCAGGTTTATCATGGACGGCGTGGTGCCGGGAATCTGGTACAGCCTTCCGCCGCGCTTGTTCCGGCCGGGGACCGAGCCGATAAGCCCCTCGGTATAGGGGTGCAGCGGACGGTCGAGCACATCCTGCACCGGCCCCTCCTCGATGATGGTGCCCGCGTACATGACGGCAACGCGATGGGCCAATCCGGCGATGACTGTCAGGTCATGGGTGATCCACATGAGGGCCATGTCGGTCTTGCGGCAGAGCTTCTGCATCTCCGAGAGGATCTGTGCCTGGATGGTGACGTCCAGCGCCGTGGTCGGCTCGTCCGCAATGATCAGATCCGGGTTGTTGAGCAGCCCGGTAGCAATGGCCACGCGCTGGCGCATGCCGCCGGAAAACTGGTGCGGGTAGGCCTTGATGCGCTCTTCTGGTGATGGGATGCCCACCAGGGCCAAAGCCTCGATGGAACGGCGAAGCGCCTCGGCTTTGGAGACCTTTTCATGAGCCCGTATGGCCTCGATCATCTGCGTATCGATGCGCAGGACCGGGTTGAGGGTCATCATGGGGTCCTGAAATATCATGGCGACTTCGTTGCCGCGGAAGGACCGCCACTGGGCTTCGGACTGGCCGACCAGCTCCCGCCCTTTGAACTTGATGGAACCGCCTGCTATTTTGCCAGGTCGATCCACAAGGCCCATGATGGAAAAGCCGGTCACGGATTTGCCGCTGCCGGATTCGCCGACGATGCCGATGACCTCTCCCTTGTTGATGGTGAGGGATATGCCGTTGACCGCCTTGACCACACCGGCCCGAGTGTAGAAATAGGTCCGGAGATCTTGTATGTCGAGCAGTGGAGCAGTCATCGTTTCATCCTCGGGTTCAACACGTCACGAAGCCTGTCCCCGACCAGGTTGATGCAGACGATCAAGATAAGCAAAGCCACGCCGGGGTAAACGCTGATCCAGTAGTAGCCGGACTGGAGAAACTTGAAACCATTTGCGATAAGCAGCCCCAGGGACGGCTTGGTTATGGGCATTCCCAGGCCAAGAAACGACAGCGTCGCTTCCAGGGCAATGGCACCCGCCACCTTGACCGTGGAAATGACAATGAGTTCGGGCATACAGTTGGGCAATACATGCCCGAACATGATGCGCCTTTGCGGCAGGGCCAAACATTTCGCAGCTTCCACATATTCCTTGTTTCTTTCCACCAGCACGTTGCTGCGAATGGCGCGGGCATAGTAAGCCCACTGGACGATGACCAGGGCGAGGACGATCTTGTCGATCCCCTTGCCCAGGATTGCCAACAGGATAAGCGCCACGAGAATGGCCGGGAAGCTTAACTGCAAATCGACCGTTCGCATGATGAAGGAATCGATCTTACCTCCCTTGTATGCCGCCCAAAGACCGATGATGGAGCCGATGATGAGTGCTATGATGGTGGAAACGACACCCACGCCGAGGCTGATGCGCAAGCCGTACAGGATGGAGCTGAGCATGTCGCGCCCCTGACTGTCGGTGCCAAGCACGTAGGTAATGGATTCATCCATGGACTTTGTTCCCGGAGTGAGCTTGGAGTCCATGACATCGATAGTCATCAGGTCATAGGGATTCTGTGGCGAAATGTACGGAGCAAGAAGGGCCACGGCAATGATTGCCACCAATGCGACCAGGCCGAGGGCGGCCACACGGCTCTCGAAGTATTGCTTGACCGCGAGCCAGAACAGGGATTCCAGTTTTACTGTCATGATTCCCTCCTAGCGCTGGTCGCCCAGGCGAACCCGGGGGTCTAGGATCGAGTACATGACATCCACGATCAGATTGATGAAAATGAACATGGTCACCGTGATCAAAAGATAGGCAACGATGATCGGCCGGTCGAGCACGCCGATGGAGTCAATGACCAGCTTGCCCATGCCGGGCCATGCAAAGATCGTCTCGGTAACAACCGCAAAGGCGATGAGGTTGCCCAACTCCATGCCAAGCACGGTAATGACCGGGATCATGATATTCTTCATGACATGCACCCCGATGATGCGGGTATTGGACAGCCCCTTGGCACGGGCAAATTTCACGTAATCCATCTGCAGGTTTTCCTGCACACCGGCGCGGGTCAGGCGGATGGCGAGCGAAGTCTTGAACAGGGCGAGGTTCGTGGCCGGAAGGATCAGATAGGACAGCCCCTTCCAGGTCAGAAAACTCAGATGCATGCCGAGAAATTCCGTGGTCTCGCCCCGTCCCCCTGACGGCAGCCAGTTGAGTTGCACCGAGAATATGATGATGAGCATCAGCCCTACCCAGAATGTGGGTAGCGAGAAGCCGAGGATGGAAAACCGCATGATGTTGCGACCGATCCAGTTATCGTGCTGGATACCGGCGACCAAGCCCAGGGGAATGCCGACGAATATGGCCATGACCATGGCGGTGAAAGCAAGCTCAAGGGTGGCCGGAAGGCGGTCAAGGATGATCTTGAGGGCAGGTTCGTTGTAGACGAACGAATTGCCGAAGTTGCCATGCAGGGCTCCCTTGAGAAAAATGAAATATTGTTCCCATAGAGGCAGGTCCAGGCCCAGCTCCTTGACGGCGCGGGCATATTCTGCCGGGGAAGCGTCAGGCGCAATCAGGATGTCGATGGGATTGCCGATGTAGAAGACGCCGACAAAGACCAGAACCGACATGACCAACAGCACAATGACGCTTTGCGTAATTCTGCGGATGAGAAAAGCGAGCATCTATATCCTTCAATATTCTGAGGAAAAGGAGGGAGCGCGACGACCGCGCCCCCTCATGTTAACAATCGGTGCGGAACCTACTCTCCCTGGATCTCATAGGGCAGGGTGTAACCATCGGTACGACCGTGGTAGGAGAGGCCCTTCTTGGTGCCCCAAACGTTGACCTGATAGTGAATGGGCACGATGCCGACGTCGCCCATGCCGATTTCAACGGCTTCGATAAGCAGCTTGTTGTGCTTTTCCATATCAACGGTGACCAGGGCCTCTTCCATCTTCTGGTCAACCACGGGGTTGGAGTAACGGCCCCGGTTGGAAGCGCCGTAGCCCTTTTCCTTGTCGTAGGTGTGCAGCAGGGAGCCGATGCAGTTGGAGTGCTCACCCGTGTCAGTGGCCCAACCAACGAGCATCAGGGAGAATTCCAGGGCGGAAGCCTTACCGAAGTACACGGCCTTGGGCATGGTGTTGACTTCGGTCTTGATGCCCACCTTGGTCAGCATCTGGGCGATGGCCTGGGCAATGTCGCCGTCGTTGACGTAACGGTCATTGGGACCGTGGATGGTGATCCTGAATCCGTCGGGGTACCCGGCTTCGGCCAGGAGAGCCTTGGCACCGGCGGGATCGTACTTCTCGGGCTTCAGGTTCGGAGAGGTGCCTTCGTATCCGTCGGGCAGCATCTGCGCAGCGGGAATGGCCAGACCGTCCATGATCCGGGAGGCAATGGCTTCCCGGTTGATGGCCTTGGAAATGGCCTTGCGAACGCGCACGTCCTTCATGGGATTCTTGATCTTGTTGCCGTCATTGTCGGTGACCATGGGGGTGTCGTCACGATCGGAGTCGAGATGCAGGTAGATGAGGCGAGTGGAGGAAGACTTGGACAGGGTCACGCCTTCAGCCTTTTCCAGGTGCTTCATGTCTGCGGGGGGAACAAAGTTGATCAGGTCGACATCGCCGGATTTGAGGGCGGCGACCCGGGTGCCGTCATTGGAGATGGGACGGACGATAATCTTTTCCCAAGGCAGTTTCTTGCCCCAGTAGTTCTCGTTGCGCTCGTAGACGATCTTGTCGCCGCGCGCCCATTCGACCAGCTTGTAGGGGCCGGTGCCGATGGCCGCTTTGCCGGAGTTGAAATCTTCAGTGGTCATGCCTTCGGCAGCCTTCTTGGAGACTATGTTGAAAGCGGCGAAGTTGCGCGGCATGAGCGGAGACGGCTTTTCGGAATGTACCCTGATGGTGTGGGGATCGATGATCTCCACCTCGGTGATGGCGGAAACAGCGAAAGTGAAAGAAGACGGGCTGTTCGGGACATTGGGGATACGCTCAATGGTGAACTTCACATCTTCGGCGGTGAAGGGAGAGCCGTCATGAAATGTAACGCCCTTGCGCAACTTGAATTCCCAGGTGGTGTCATTGACGGGCGTCCACGATTCGGCCAGACCCGGCTCCAATTTCTGGCGATAGTCCTGATTAACAAGCCGATCAAAGATGAAAAGAGAGTTCTCGTTGTTGCTGGTGACGTTGTGGAAATGCGGATCAAGAGAGGTGGGCTCCCCCTTGAGGCCAAGGGTCAGATCCCTGGCCATCGCAAAGGATGCGCCAAGCATCAGACTTGCCATGACGACAAAACTGATCAACAATTTCTTTTTCATGATTATCTCCTTGTTGTTTTTCAAAAAATGACTCAAAAAAATGCCATAAATTCACTTTAAACGCAATGACTATAGGTTTTTCTCTCCTCAGCTTGATTTTTTTGAATTTAATTTTGCCAACTGGCAATTTATAAATACAAATGCTGTTCACATTCATAAAGACCAGGGAGCAAGACATGATCGACACCATAAATTCATACCTGACCGCACACGAATCAGAGATGTTCGACCTGCTGGAACAGTTGGTCAATATCAATAGTTACTCCGCGAATCCGGAGGGCGTGAACCGGGTCGTGGACGTCCTTGAAGAGGTCATGCACGGCATGGGCTTCACTACGCGCCGCCTGTCCAACGACTTCACCGGCGACAACCTCGTTGCCGAAAACCAGGCCCGCATCGCACGCGGCGGTGGCCCCTTGCTCGTGGGCCACATGGATACGGTCTTCGCGCCCGAAATGGGATTTGACACCTTCCGGCGGGACGCCGACAAGGTTTTCGGCCCCGGCGTCACGGACATGAAAGGCGGGCTGGTCATCGGCATTTTCGCGGCAAAGGCGTTGGCCGCTGCGGGCCAGGAGCACCTGCCCCTGGGATTCTTCTTCAATGCGGACGAAGAAATCGGGTCACCCCATTCCCGCAACCTGATCGTTGAAGAAGCAAGGAAAAGCGACTTTTGCTTTGTCATGGAAGGCTCCGGCATGGGCGGCGAGGTCGTTACCGGGCGCAAGGGGCGCATCGTTTACGACCTCACGGTCACCGGCCAAGCGGCTCACGCCGGCCACTGCTCGTTCCCCAAGCCCAGCGCCATCGTGGAGATCGCCCACAAGATCACAGCCCTTGAGGCCCTGAACGACCCCGACGAAGGAACCTCCCTGAACATCGGCCTCATAGAAGGCGGCGCAAATCCCAATACCGTGGCCGCCAAGGCAACGGTCCGCGGCGAAACCCGTTTCCTCAACACGGACAAGGGCGATGCCGTGTGGGCCAGAATCATGGACATCGCCGCCACCTCGACCGTGGAAGGAACTTCCGGGCATATCGAAATCCTGACCAACCGCCCCCCCATGGTCACCAACGAAACGATCCTGGGCCTCTATTCCATCGTCGAAGCATCGGCCAAGGAAATCGGCATGGACGTCAAGGCGGTTTTCCGAGGCGGCGGCTCGGACGCCAACACGGTGTCACAGGCCGGTATTCCGGTTGTTGACGGCATGGGACCATCGGGAGCCAAGTTTCACACTCCCGATGAATACATGCTTTCCGACTCCATGGTGAAACAGGCGCTGCTCACCGCCGTCAGTGCGGTGAATGCCTGCAAAGAATACAAATGATCCCCTGCGGCGCCAGGTGAAGATAACAATTCCAGACGGCTGCGAATTCATCATAGCGATTTCACAAGACACGTTGCAATAGACCATAGGATCAATTGCGATTCCTGATTTCAGAAAGCACGAAGCCCCCACAGTGATTCATGTCACCATGGGGCCTTCTTGTTTAATTCGGGCCAAATGCGCTTCGCTAACAGGCCAGAAAAAGCGCCCACAGCACCATTGGCGCCAAGATATCCGCAAAAAAGACCGGACCGGCATTCCCCGGATGGGTATTGCGCCGCTTCCTGATGTCTTTCACATGCACAGAGAATGCCCCGCCCAGGAATATCGAGGCAAAGACCATGGTCGCCAGCCAGAATCCGTACCGCCAGGCCATGCCCTGTAGCACGAAGCTCAGGACACCGCAGATACCCAAGGCAAGGTTGGCAAAGGCTATTTCCTTTTGAAACGGACTTCCGGAAGGCCATCCGATGTACTCTGCCACTTCGTCAGACTTGAAATAGTGCCCCATGAAAGCCCAGATCCCGCCCAAGCCGACCTTGACGCCCAACAGCCATGCCAGCAGCGTATTTGCAACGGGTGAGCCGAAAACAAGGATATGGATGACGGCACCGGCAACCCCTGCAACAGCCAGGTAGATGACATACATGGTTCTTTCCTGTTCAGTTAAGAATGGTGGTGTTCGTAGAAAGGGTGCCTCAGATACCTTTGATCAAACCCCATCATGAAGAAGCTCTCCACCAAGGATGCGCACGAGCCAACTGACCCAGGCCAGTTGGCTCATACTCATGGGCCGACACGAACACTTATTTAGTGCAGAACTTCTGAAAAAGCTCGTCCAGCACCTTCCGGGTCATTTTGCCGATGGCCTCGTATTGCCACTCCGCGAGGTTGGCCAGGGAGACCCGCGCTGACGGATGGGAGTCGTCAAAACCGTTGCCGGGCAACATGACCACGCCGCATTCCTTGGCAATGGTAAAGAGGAAGTCGATATCCTCCTTGTTGGACAACACCCACTCGCCGAACTCGTCGGTATAGAAATGCGCGCCCAGGAGCTGTAAATCCAGCAGGGTATAGTAGTTCACCGCATTTTCATCGCCCTGGGGCTCCACGCCGATGCTGCTCATCAGCCGGGCGTAACGCCTGCGGATCAACGTCTTGGTGGCGCACTTGTATTCGTCATGGGAATCGATGAGGGAGAACAGGGCAAACAACGCCATCTGAAGCTGCTGCGGGAGCGACAGGCCAGAGGTATGGTTCAGGGCCACGGCACGAGAGTCGGCCACCAGACGATCAATGAACTTCAACCCGGGGACGTCCTTGGTCAAAGAGCTGTACCTGTCAGCCAGAATGGCCTTGTCCGCATCGCCCAAGGCGCGCAATTTGTCGTCAAAAACGTTCTTCCCGGCAAGGGCGATGGCTCCGAGCCTCCAGCCGGTCGCGCCGAAATACTTGGAAAACGAATACACCAACAAGGTGTTGGCAGGGATCATGGCCGCCAGGGAAAGGAAGTCGTCGGCAAAGGTTCCATAGACGTCGTCGGTGATGACCATCAGGTCCTGCCGCTTTGTCCTGACCAGTTCGGCAATGGATTCCAGGACAGAGGTGCTCATCTTGACCGAGGGCGGATTGGAGGGATTGACGACATAGAGCACCTTGATGGCCGGGTCTTCAAGCTGCTTGATGGATTTCGCGCTGAGCTGCCAGCCCATATCCTCCTCGACCTCAAGCGTGACCACGTCCAGCCCGTACTCGGGAAGCACCGGGATTTCCAGATACGGGGTGAAGATCGGGGTGACGATGGCCACCTTGTCCTTGGCGTGCAGCAGTCGATTGTGCTTCAGGGACTGGAAGATATAGGTCATGGCCGCAGTGCCGCCTTCCGTGGCGAACACGTCGAACTCGTTCAATGCGGTTTTTCCGGCATACATTTCTTTAACAAAGTATTCACGCACCACTTTTTCCATTGAACGCAGCATCCTCGGAGGCACCGGATAATTGCATCCCAGGTAGGCCTCGCAGAATTCGAAGACGACTTCATCGAGATCCATACCCAACTGATCCGTCATGTAGGAAAAGGAGGCCCGTAAAAACAGGGTGCCAGGCAACCCCTTGTTCCGTATCAGGTATTCATTGAAACGTGCACCTATATCCTTTTTCACGCTGGAGCCGCCGAATCCGCCATACAGGTAGGCGTAGGACCTGCCCGACTCCTCCAGGGCGAATTCACCCATGCGGATGAAGGCCTGCCGGGGATAGATGGCAAGGAAGTTCGGGTTGCCGCGCCCGGCATTGAGCATCATGTGGTTGTCGGATTTTTCGGCAAACTCGATCAATTGATCCTTCAGTTCGAATGGGCTAAGTTCTGGACTCATTGTCTTCTCCTGGCGGTTGGCATTTTAATGTGCACACATGTCAAAAAGGACTAACTCAACACGGCCACGATGACCGGCCCCCAAAGGGTGAGCAGTATGTTGGCTAGGGCGTAGGTGACGGTGAAGGCGCTCACCGGCGTGGCATTCCCGGTCTTGTCCAGCAACGCCGAAAAAGCGGGATTGGCGCTGCGGCTGCCCGCGACCACACCCATCGCGACAACCGGGTTCTTGATCTTCAATACATAGTAGTTGAATGCGAACCCCAGGACTTGCGGAATGATGGCCACCCCCGCTCCCAGATAGATGAGCGTGACGCCGTGCTCCTTGATCGTGGTCAGAGCGGCCTCGCCCGCGTTCAGGCCGACCACGCCCACAAACACTGCCAGCCCGAAAGTCTGGAGAAAGGAAATCGCTCCGGTATCCACTCCGCCGAACCTGGGATGCCTGGTTCGCATATATCCGAACAGCAGCCCGGAAACCAGGCAGCCGAGGCCGCTGCCAAGGCTGACTTGAGCGGAACCGACGTGGAACGAATACAGCCCGAGGAGATAGCCGACCACCATTCCCAGGCCGAAGGTCATGAATTCCGTGGCGTGCAGGGAAGGCGATTTGTAACCGACAAGCTTCTCGATCCTGTCGAGATCACGCTTGGAGCCGGTCAGGGTAAGTTCGTCGCCGGTATGGATCTCGGTCTTGGGCAACAGGGGCATGGAGTGGCCCATGCGGGCGAGTGCCGTAAAGAAGACGCCGTACCGTTTGCCTTCGCCTGCGTGATGCACCTCATCCAGAGTGCGCCCATGCAATTTCTTGTTGGTAACAACTATCTTTCTGGATTCTTCCACGATGTTGAAGAGTTCATCTTCGTCTTCATGTTCTTCGCCGATGGATTCAGCGCACTTCTCCAACGTGGAAGACAATCCCGTGACCATCACCAGGTCGTCCGGCTGGAACCCCAGTGCATCGTCAACGGGCACGTCCTCCTGCTGGCGTAGGACGGCTTCCACCCGCAACGAACCGGCATACAGGTCCTCCAGGAAATTGCGCCCGTGGCCGACTATGGCCGCTGCGGCCGACACCCTGTAGACCCTGGACCCGACACGCGCCAAGGGCGTGTACTCCCCTTCGCCCAGCTCCCGGCCGCCTCCGCCCAGCTTTTGCGCCAGCTTGACGGCCTCCTGCCTCAGGTCCCACTTGTAAAGCATCGGAAACACGACCGTGATCATCAGGATGGGGCCAAGCGAACCGATAATGTAGGTGACTGAATAACCTACGGCTATGTCCACTTTCAGGCTGTCGGTCGTTGCCTTGGCCTGGCCGAGAAGGTCTATGGCACTTCCCGCCGTACCGATGATGGCGGATTGCGTCAGCCCGCCGGCGGCAAGCCCCGCAGCCAGGCCCACGCCCAGGTTGCACAGCTTGGCAAAAAACAGCACCGTGATCAGCCCGGTCACCGTCATGACAATGGCCGCAACGACCTGGGCCAGCGTTGAGCGGTTGATCGAACTGAAAAACTCCGGCCCCCCACTGTATCCCACGGCATAGATGAAGAGCGCAAAAAAGATGCTCTTGACGCTGTCGTCCACCTGGATTCCGATTTGGCCGATGATCACGGCAGCGATCAATGTCCCGGCAATGCCGCCCAACTGGAATTTGCCGACCTTGAATTTGCCGATGAAGTAGCCAAAAGCCAACGCGAGAAAAAGCGCCATAAAAGGGTTCGCCCTGAGTACTTCCATTGATTGCTCCATGATTTAAGGGAGATTAGTGTGTTTTATATAGCAATATCTTCATTATACGCCAACGGTTGTCAAAGCAAGCACCAATAAAAAAACAACCGGCCTCTTTTGGGGAACCGCATCGGACGGAAGCCATGCCCAGGGGGTAGACCGAAAGCGTCAGGATGGTCATTCCGACAACGTTTTGCTATACGAAGTCCGATGCTCCCGCTCGCTCAAGACCGGGAACGGCAACCATAGGGCGATTTCATGACCAAGACAGAACATTTCGGACTGGATTTCGAGACCTTTGCTCGACTCATCGACAACCTGCACGATGAGGTCATCATCTATGACAACAATTACCATATGCTGTACGTGAACAAGGCATGCGAGCGGCATTACGGCTTCACGCAGGAACAGATGGTCGGCCTGCCGTTCTGGGAAGTGGTCCGCAAACACGCTGCCTGGAACCGTCCGGCACTGCCCGCGGTATATGAGCACAAGCGGCCGATCAAACAGGAGCAGAAGACCTACCTCGGGCTGGATGTCTTGACCATCGCCAATCCCATATTCGATGACAACGGCGAGATAGAATACGTGGTGCTCAACGTCCGGGACAGCCTGCACAAAGTACAGATCCCCAGTCTCGACGAAGTGGAACTCAGCCTTGAGATGGCCGAAGAACCTCACCCCGAAGACCTCATCTATCACAGCACCGCCATGGAAAACGTGGTGCAATCGGCACGCAAGGTCGCAAGCCTGACCGCACCCTGCCTGCTCCTCGGGGAATCCGGCTGCGGCAAGAGCCTGCTGGCAAAATTCATCCACGCCAACAGTATCCGCAAGGATAAGCCGTTCGTGGTCGTCAACTGCGCGGCCATCCCGGATCAACTGTTCGAATCCGAACTTTTCGGCCATGTGAAAGGAGCGTTTTCCGGTGCCACCAACGCCCGCGGCGGCCTCTTTGCCAAAGCCAAGGGCGGAACGCTGTTTCTCGACGAGATTTCGGAACTGCCCTTCCCCATGCAGGCCAAACTGCTCCACGCCGTGCAGGAAATGGAATACCGGCCCGTGGGCAGTTCCCAGACCGTCACGGCCGACGTCCGCATCCTGGCCGCGTCCAACCGCAATCTGGAACGCATGGCCGCAGACGGCACGTTCCGTCAGGATCTCTTTTTCCGGCTCAACGTCTTCGACATCACCATACCTCCCCTGCGCGACCGCAGGGAAGATCTGGTCCCGCTCATTTTCTACTTCTTCAACCACTACGGGAAAAAATACGGCTCCTCGAAGCGCCTCTCGCCTGAAGCGCAATCCCTCCTGTGCCAACACTCCTGGCCGGGCAACGTCCGCGAACTGGCCCACCTCGTGGAGCGCCTCATGGTCACTACCGAAGGTGACACCATCACCATCGACAACCTGCCCACCACCCTCTATCAAACCACACCGTCACTGCCGGAGGGCATCGGCCACACCACCCTCGACGCAGTGCTGGAATCCATGGAAAGAAAACTGATCCTAGACGCCATTGCCATGCATGGCAGCTCCCGCAAGATCGCTTCCGCAATGGGCATCAGCCAAAGCCGCGCCTCTCGCCTCATCCGCAAACACACCGGAAAAACTGAGTCATAAACGACTCTTTGAGTCTTTTTTGACTCAGCAGGACGTACGCGCGTCCGGCTCATTATTCACAAAATTGTGAGTCAAAACCAACTCACTCATCATCTGCACCCCGATTGACCGATCAATTAGCTACACGCTTTAATATCTTGATTTTATTATATTAAATCAAATATTTTTTCGCGCACTTCGTTGGCATATCAGTTGCTTCTATGCAGAACGACACAATGCAAAAAAAATTCTATCGCTCACGTCCTGCAAGGAGGGGCCATTCAACACGCAACTGAGGGAAAACTGGAACTGCATTCACCGTATCCGCACAGCCGTTTCGCTCGCCGCTTTTCCGACATGGGGGCATATCGGGAAAAAACTCCGGCGACCCAAGGACTCAAGATCCGGCGAATGAACAAACTTCGAGGAGAAAAAATGTTTAAGAATCAAGTAGTCGTTGGATCACTGTACGCTTTGCTTGCCACGGTCCTGTGGGCCGGGGCCTTTATCATCGCCCGTCTGGCTGTCGGCCAGATCTCACCCATGACCCTGGGTGCGACCCGTTGGGGCATGGCTCTGCTCATTCTCTCCACCTTCATGCTGCCGAAAGTGAAAAAGGAATGGCCCGTGGCCAAGACTTTCCTGCCGCAAATCATCGCCGCGGCACTGTTCGGTGTGGCCGCATACTCTCCGCTCAGCTATTTCGCAGCACAGACCACCTCTGCCATCAACCTGTCTCTCATTTCCGTCACCACCCCGATCTTCATCGTCATGATCGCAGCCGGAATGGGCCAGAAGCAGTCCCTGAACACCTGGGCAGGCTGTATCGTGGCCCTGCTCGGCTCCTTCTACCTCGTTTCGAACGGAGACATCGACCAGATACTCGGCATGCATTTCGCCGCCGGCGACATCCTGATGCTCGCCGCAGCCGTGGGTTTCGCCGTCTACAGCATCATTCTCAAAAAGACGCCTGAAGGCTTGTCCGGCGGCACCATCATGTACCTCATGTCCTTCTTTGCCGTGCTCATGCTCATACCCTGCGTCATCTGGGAATCCACCCAGCCCAGCATGGTCTTCAACATGAACGGCATCGTCCTGTTCTCCATCACCTTCTCCGCAATCTGCTCCTCCATCATCGCCTGGTGGACCTGGAACATCGGCCTTGAAAAGGCCGGTCCCGAGCTGTGCGGCATGATTTACTATTCCCTGCCCCTGTGGGGCGGCATCTTCGCCTTTGTCTTCCTCGGTGAAAAGCTGAACTCGGTTCACTTCATCTCCGGGGCACTGATCATCGGCGGCATCGCCTGGGCCAGCCGCGGCGGCAAAAAGCCCGAACTGGAAGCCGCCCCCAACCAAGCCTAACAGCGCCTTGACTCCATAATGGGGCGGGCCCTCGGGCCTGCCCCGACGAATTTCCTCCCGCGACCCTGTTGCGGGAAACGGACAAACGCGCCTGCGAGACAGGTTATTCATCAAGAACTCTGGCCGGATACAGGCCGACCGACAACGTTCGACAAAGGGAAGCATCATGACCGAACAACGAAAAAAACTCATCACATTGACAGTGAACGAAGAGGTCCTGTCGATCCCGGTGGAGTCGCACTGGACCCTTTCCAGGGTTCTTCGCAACGACTGTCACCATACCGGAACCAAAGAGGCGTGCGGCGAAGGGGCATGCGGCGCCTGCACCGTGCTCATCAACGGCGTGGCCGTACCCGCGTGCATGGTCCTGGCCGTGGAGCAGGACGGAAAGACCATCGAGACCATCGAAGGGCTGTCCCAAAACGGCGAACTCCACCCCATCCAGGAAGCGTGGCTTGAGGAATACGGCGCACAATGCGGCTTCTGTTCCCCCGGCATGATCATGACCACCAAGTACCTGTTGAGCAGGAACATGACCCCCAGCGACGATGAGATCAAGGAAGCGCTCGGCGGCAACATATGCATCTGCAACAACTACGAGCACATCATCAATGCCGTGCGCAGCGCGGCCAGGAAGATGGCAAAGGAGCAGATCTGATGACTGAACTGACATCCATAGGCAAATCCGTTCGCCAGAAGGACGGACGCGCCCGCGTCACGGGCGAGGCCAGGTACTACGCCGACTTCATCCTGCCGGGAATGCTCCGGACCCGCATCCTGCGCAGCCCGTATCCGGCAGCCGACATCCTCTCCATAGACACGACCGAGGCCCAGGCCGTCCCCGGCGTCCACCTCGTCATGACCCACGAGAATTACCCCACGGCGTTCCGCAAATCACTCTACTACGTCGGCGACCTCGTGGCCGCCGTAATCGCCGACGACGAGACCATTGCCGAAGAGGCCATGGGGCTCATCAGGGTCGAATACGAAAAGAAGAAGTTCGTTGCCAGCCTGGAAGACGCCATGAAGGAAGGCGCTCCCCAGGTTTTCGAGGGCGTCGACAACTGCCAGGACTGGGCATTCCACGCCTACCTGAGCGACCGCGACCCCGAAACCGGCCTGTTCAAGACAAAGACCCCGTCCGACTACAACGGCTTCGGCGACATAGACGAGGGCTTTGAAGAAGCCGACTACATCATCGACCAGAAAGCGCTCAAGTACGCCTACTGCAAAGGCCCGGCCATGGAGCCGCGCGGCTGTACCGCCGACTTCGACGGCACCAAGCTCCATGTGTACACCCACTCTCAGGGAATGCATGACGAAAAGCTCTGCCTGGCCCAGGCCCTGGGCATCCCGTCCAGCATGGTGAACTACGTGGCCCCGTTCACCGGCTCCAGCTTCGGCGGCAAGAACGCCTTCCCGCTGGACCGCAACATCGCCTCCCACTATCTCATGATCGCGGGACTCGCCTGCCTCCACCTGAAAAAACCCGTTCACTGCCCTTATTCCCGAGAAGAAGAGATGGTCAGCGGCTGGTCGCGCGGAAGCCGGACCGATGTTAAAATAGGATTCAAGAAAGACGGCACCCTGACGACCATGGACATGTCCCACTGGCAGGAAACCGGTTCCGGCGGCGACAAGTACCCCGCCAAGAACGCCATGCTCGCAACCGGCGCGGTCCTGTACTCCCGCAACTGCAAGCATCTGCGCGGCAAGATCCGCTACGTGAACACCAACAGGCAGCCCGCTGCCGGATGGCAGGGATACGGCGCCCCCGAAGGCACGTTTGCCGTGGAAACCACCATGGACATCGCCGCCTATGAGCTGGGCATCGACCCGGTGGAACTGCGCAAGATGAACTGTATGCGCGCAGGCGACATCGATTCCGGCTGGGACCCGCTGGTCTACAAATCCGCATTCATATCCTCCTCCGGCATCCGCGACTGCCTCGACGCAGGCGCGGAGAAGCTGGACTGGAAAAACACCTGGCAGCATCCGAAGGAAAAGACGGGCCGCATCCGTCACGGCATGGGCGTGGCCATCTTCGCCATGGGCGCAGGCCGCCCCGGACCGGGCAACTCCTCCGAAGCCATGGTCAAGATCTACCCGGACGGCTCGGCCGCCCTGGTCTGCGCCGTGGCCGACATCGGTCAGGGCCAGCACACCGTCCAATGCCAGATCGTCGCCGAAGTCCTGGGCCTGCCCTACAAAAAGATCGGCCTGGTCTGTCACGACACCGACTCCACACCCTTTGCCACCCTCGTGGCCAACAGTTGCGGCACCTGGATTCAGGGTTGGGCCACCTTCGAGGCCGCCATGGATGCCAAAAAGCAGGTTCTCGCCATGGCCGCAGGCGTCATGGGTGTTGCCCCGGCGGAATTGGAGCTCAATGAAAAGGGCGTCCGCATGATCAACGACCCGGACAGGGGCGTAACCTTTGCCGAAGCCTTCGGCGCGCGCGGCCACTACGGCGGAATCCACGAAGTGACCGGATATTACGTGAACAACTCACCCCACCCGAACGGACTCAAGGACGGCAGAAGCGACCAGGTGTTCATCCCCAAGGAAAAGGGTGCCCAGTTCATCTCCCTGGACATCGACACCGAGACCGGCATGATCGAGAACGTCCTGGTGACCATGGCCCAGAACGTGGGCAAGGCACTGAACCCCAAGATCGTTGCAGGCCAGCTTTCCACCTCCCGCCACGGCGTGGACAATGCCATGCTCGGCAATGACTGCATCATGGACAAACGCAACGGCTGGCTCATGACCCCCAACTGGGTGGATTACCGTCACACCACCATCATGGAATGCGACGTTGATCCCATCGTCATCGAGAAACCCGGCGATCCGACCCATCCGTTTGGAGCCACGGCCTGCGGCGAAGGCGCTGCCTGCCCCACCCTGGCCGCATTCTCCAACGCCATTTACAACGCCATCGGCGTTCGCCTCACCCAAACGCCGTACACCCCTGAAAGCATCCTCATTGGCCTGGGCAAGATCGAAGCCAGAGGGAGGAAAAAATAATGAAACGTTTCAATCACTTTGACGCCACCTCCATTGAAGAGGCGGTTTCTCTCCTGAACGACGGAGAAGGCCCTGCCTACGTCATGGCCGGAGGCAGTGACCTGATGGGCTGCCTCAAGGACAACCTCTGGATGGAAGCACCGGAGAGAATCGTCAACCTCAAGACCATCCCCGGCCTCAAGGACATTCACGTGGAGGAAGACGGCCTGCACGTCGGGGCGCTCGTCACCCTGACCGAAGCAGCCGAATCCGACACGGTCAAGGGACAGTGGCCCGGCCTGGCCGAAGCAGCCCGCCGCACGGCGTCTCCCCTGCTGCGCAACATGGGCACCATCGCAGGCAACATCTGCCAGGAGAACCGCTGCTGGTACTACCGCTACCCGGACAAGATCGGAGGCCGCATCGACTGCGTGCGCAAAGGCGGCCAGAAATGCCTGGCCGTTCCCGGCGACCACCGTTACCACTCCATTTTCGGCGCGGTGAACAAGTGCATCGCGGTGAACCCCAGCGACACGGCTCCTGCCCTCATCGTCCTGAACGCCACGGTCAAGACCTCCAAGCGCGACATTGCCATCGACGCGTTCTTCTCCGCCGAGATGGGCGCACAGTCCACGGTGCTCGGGCGGGATGAAATCGTCACCGAAATAGTGGTCCCCCTGCCCGAAGCCGGTCAGGTCAGCGCCTTCAGAAAAATCGCCTACCGCAAATCCATCGATTTCGCACTGGTCAACTGCGCCGCATCCGTGAGCATGACCGACGGCAAGGTCACCGCCGCACGCATCTGCCTCAACGGCGTATACAACAACCCCCGCCGCTGCGAAGCATCCGAAGCGTTGCTCATGGGCAGGGAGCTGACGGAAGAACTGGCCCGGGAGGCCGGTGAGGCCGCCGTTACCGAAGCCAAGCCCCTGCTCCAGAACGGATTCAAGGTACAGATGGCACGGACCATTGTGGCCGACACCCTCATGGACTGCCTCAAGTAATCTTCAATCAAGGAAGTTTGGCATGTACCATCATTCCGCGAACGTCTCCGGCATCATTCTCGCCGCCGGAAAAGCCGCCCGTATGGGCAGGGACAAGTTGTCCCTGCCCTTCAGGGGGCTCCCCTTGCTCCAACATGTGGTGAACGCCGCCCGCAACTCCGCCCTGCAAGACGTGACCGTGGTGCTGCCCAAAGGGGCTGAACTGCGGCGCACGGTGGACCTCTCCGGTTGCAACGTCGTCACCAGCGTCCATCGCGACATGGGCCAGGCCGAGTCTCTCAAGACCGGCCTGCGCTCGGTCATGGACCACGCCGACGGGTGCATGGCCCTTCTGGGAGACCAACCCCTGATCACGGCCTCGGCCATTGACATGCTCATAGGCGCTTTCGCCCAGCAGCCAGAGTGCTGGGTGGCCCCGGTACAGGAAGGCATGCGCGGCAACCCCATCACCATCCCGTCCTCGTGGTTCCCGAAAGTCTTCGAACTGGAAGGCGACACTGGGGCGCGGCCACTGTTCGGTTCACCCGGACTTGCCCTGCGCCTGGTCCGCATCCATGAGGTCGGACCGTTTATCGACGTAGACACAGAGCAACAATATCAACGGCTTCTTGCCAATTACGATGCAAATACAGCCTAGGAAAACAGCATGTATACCATGAACATTCCCACCATTGCCATTCGCGGCGCAGGAGACCTCGCCACCGGTGTGGCCCTGCGGCTTTACCAGGCCGGATTGTCCCGTGTCCTGCTGCTGGAAACGCCCAGCCCTCTGGCCGTACGCAGAACCGTGGCCTTTTCCGAAGCGGTCTATCACGCTGAAATGACTGTGGAAGGCGTCAAGGCAGTACTCGTCTCGTCCCCGGATCATCTCGAAAAGACATGGGCCGCAGGGGACATCCCGGTGCTGGTCGACCCGCAAGCCAACTCCCTGCCCCTGGTGCAACCGGACGTGCTGGTGGATGCCATTCTCGCCAAACGCAATCTCGGCACCAGCAAGGCCCAGGCTCCCCTGGTCATCGGCCTCGGGCCGGGCTTCACTGCGGGACAGGACGTGCACAGGGTCATCGAAACCAAACGCGGCCACCATCTCGGGCGCGTCATCACCTACGGCCCCGCCGCCCCGAACACGGGTATCCCCGGCACCATCGCCGGATTTTCCATCGAACGTGTCCATTGGGCCGAGCACGATGGCATTTTCACCTCTTCTTTCGACATCGGCCATGTGGTGGAAAAAGGCGACGTCTTCGGCTTCGTGAACGACACCCCGGTGGTGGCGGCACTGTCCGGCGTCATCCGGGGTCTGCTCAGAACCAATACCCCGGTCATGAAACGCACCAAGCTCGCCGACGTGGACCCCAGAGGCACCATCTCCTATTGCAACGAGGTTTCCGACAAGGCTCTCGCCATCGGCGGCGGCGTCCTTGAAGCCATCTGCGAACATCTTTTCCTGCGGTGCGCATGAACAGGATCGCCCCCCTGAGCGCGCCTGCCGCATTCACCTCGCCGGAACACCGGCTTGTCACCGTCATCGGAGCGGGAGGAAAGACGTCACTCCTCCATTGGATCGCCATGAGCAGGGTCGCTGCCGGGCAACGGGTGGTTGTCACCACGACCACCAAAATCCTCCCGCTCCAAGATGTCGAGACCGTCCTGTTGGCCGATGGCCCGGATTACCTGGACCGGTTGCGCCGGGCGTTACGAGAAAATTCCTGTATCGTCACAGCCAAAAGATACGACAAAGCCACAGGAAAACTCATCGGACTGGCCCCGGAAACAGTCGACGCTTTGCACCACTCCGGTGTGGCCGATGCCATCCTGGTGGAAGCTGACGGCGCAGCGCGTAAGCCGCTCAAGGCACCTGGTCCTCACGAACCCGTCATTCCGTTCCAGTCCGACATCTGCATCGGCGTCATGGGCCTGGACGCACTGGGCAATCCCTTCTCGGATCAAACAGT
This sequence comes from Pseudodesulfovibrio sp. S3, assembly GCF_004025585.1. Taxonomy (NCBI): domain Bacteria; kingdom Pseudomonadati; phylum Thermodesulfobacteriota; class Desulfovibrionia; order Desulfovibrionales; family Desulfovibrionaceae; genus Pseudodesulfovibrio; species Pseudodesulfovibrio sp. S3. The sequence continues at coordinate 70,682 of NZ_QTZO01000006.1, read as the reverse complement.
CCATCGCCCCGAACATTTTGCCGGGATCACCGGCGCGGCCCTTGGGGAGTCTCTCTCTGCGGCGCACATGATCAGTGTGACCATGGCCCCAGGCGGGCTGTTCAAAGGATGTCCGCCAAATTGTGAACGCATCGTCCTCCTGAACAAGGCCGACATCCCCGGCGGAAGGGAACTGGTCCACCGCTTCAAAGTCGAACTGGCCGGAAACGATGCCGCCAGGATGCTTCCATGGTTCGCAGGAAGTTGCCACCGGCAAACCCTGTACAGAATCAATCCATAAGGATTGCGATCGAGCATTAACGCTAACTGTCTTGTGTTTTCACTACAGCTCTGAAAGATTGGAGGGAATCATGACAAGAGAAATGAGTCCGCGTACACCGCTTCCGATGTGCCCACCGGAAAAAGGCGGCGTCTGCACGGTATGCTTCTTCGGCGCACTGTCCATCATCCTGGCCACGTGCATTCCGCTCCTGTTGTTTCCCGAGGCAGGTGAACGGGTCATCAACACGATGTTCACATTCGTCACCGTGGAGATGGGCTGGCTGTACATGCTGTTCGGGGCCGGAACGTTCATCCTGCTCATGTGGTTCGCCTTCGGCCCCTTTTCCCGCAAGCGGCTCGGAGACAAAATCGAATACTCGACCTTTTCCTGGATCGGCATGCTTTTCTGTGCCGGTGTGGGTGCAGGCATCATGTTCGGCGGCTCCATCGACTGGGCATATTATGCGGCCTATCCCATGCACGGCGAACCCGCCGGTTCCCTCAAGGCTGCCCAGTGGGGCTGTGCTTACGGCATGTTTCATTGGGGTCCGATCTGCTGGTCCATCTATGCGGTGCTGGCCGTGCCCATCGGCTACAGCTACTACGTCAAGCGCGTTCCCATCCTGAACATTTCCCAGGCCTGTACCGGCCTGCTCGGTGAAAAGGCCAACGGCTGGCCCGGCAAGATCATAGACATCCTGTTCATGACGGGTCTCGTGGCCGGTTCCGCCACGGCCCTCGGCCTGGGCATCCCCATCGTGGCTGCGGCCGTTGCCTCGGTCACCGGGCTGGAGCACTCCTTTGCGCTGGAATTCGGCACCCTGATTTTCGTCACAGCCATATTCTGCATCTCTGCCAGCCTGGGTCTCAAAAAGGGACTGAGCAACCTCTCCGACTTCAACGTGCTCATCGCCATGGCCCTGCTCCTGTTCGTCTTCATCGTCGGCCCGACCGTCTTCCTGACCGACATGGCCATCACGTCCTTAGGCCTGATGTATTCCGAGCTCATCACCATGGCCACCTGGATGGACCCCATGAGCACCTCGGGCTTCACCAAGGACTGGACCGTATTCTACTATGCCTGGTTCGTGGCCTATGCCCCGTTCATGTCCCTGTTCATCGCCAAGATCTCCCGTGGCCGGACAGTCCGCGAAGTCGTGCTCGGCCCGGTCATCGTGGCCTCGCTGGGCTGCGGATGCTTCTATCTCGTGTTCGGCAACTTCGGCCTGCACCTTCAGCTCACCGGCCAGCTTGACGTGGTGACCATGGTCAAGACCGTCAAGGGAGCCACCGCGATCATGGCCATTGCGGATTTCATCCCCATGGCCCCCCTCTACAAACTCGTCTTTGCCGGGGTCACGGCCATCTCCATGGCCACCACCTTTGACGCGGTCTCCTTTGCACTGGCCGCCACCACCACGCGCAAACTCACCCCCGACGAAGAGCCTGCCCGCTGGAACAGATTGTTCTGGGCCATGTCCCTCGGCCTGGTTCCCACGGGCATCATGCTCATCGACGGTCCTTTGTCGGTACTGCAAACAGCGTCCATCGTGGTCGGACTGCCCGTACTCGGCGTGGTCTGCATCGGCGTCGCCTCATTCCTCAAGGAATACGGGCAGACAGGCTGGGTGGAATACGATTCCGCCGCCTGCACGCCGCATGATCTGTAAGCATTCATTCGCATCACTACGAGGTTGTCATGAAAACCATACACGTTGAAAATGCCGTGGGCACCGTCCTGTGCCACGACATCACCCGGATCATTCCCGGCAGCGAAAAAGGCCCTGCTTTCCGTCGCGGCCATGTGGTCACGGAAGCGGACATTCCCACCCTGCTGGATATCGGCAAGGAGCATCTCTACGTCTTCGACCCCCGGGACGGCTACGTTCACGAGGACGAGGCCGCCCGCCGCATAGCCGAGGCAGCCGCCGGTCCCGGCATCACCCTGAGCGCCCCGGTGGAGGGCAAGATCACCCTGTGCGCCGCCCACGACGGACTGCTCGACATCGACACCGACATCCTGTTCAAACTGAACTCGGTCAAGGACGTCATCTTCGGGACCATTCACACCAACCAGCTCGTGAGCAAGGGCCGGGCAATGGCCGGCACCCGCGTCATTCCGCTGGTGGTCACCGAGGAAATCGTGGCCGAAGCCGAAACCCTGCTCCGAACAAACCCACCGCTCATTCAGGTCCGTCCGCTCAAACCGTGCCGTGTAGGCATCGTCACCACGGGCAGCGAAGTCTACAACGGCCGCATCAAGGACAAGTTCGGTCCGGTCATCCGCACAAAATTCAAGGGATACGGTTCCACCCCCATCGGCCAGAAACTCGTGTCGGACGATCCGGCCATGACCGTGGAGGCCATTCAGGACTTCATCGCGGACGGCGCCGACTTCGTGGTGGTCACGGGCGGCATGTCAGTGGACCCGGACGATCAGACGCCCGCTTCCATCCGCAGGGCCGGTGCAGAGGTCGTGGCCTACGGCGCCCCCACCTTTCCCGGTGCCATGTTCATGCTGGCAAAGATCGGCGACGTGCCGGTGGTCGGCCTGCCCGGCTGTGTCATGTACTATCGCGCCAGCATCTTCGATCTGATCATACCCCGCATCCTGGCGGGCAAGGACGTGACCCATGAGGACATCCTCAATCTCGGCCACGGCGGATTCTGCGAAGGATGCGCCGAATGCCGCTACCCGGTGTGCGGTTTCGGCAAGGGCGCCTGACATCTGTGGCCGGGACTGCCGCCAGACCCGGCCACAGACAGGCTGACTCTTGATCGGAAATAGAACAGATGGAATGAACCCGGCCCGCCCACTGGACGCAGGCACCTCTTCGCATCCCGGACATCTGAGGCCAAGGCACAAAAAAAGGCGCCTGTCTCATAAAAGACAGGCGCCTGATGCCTTACGGCTTAAAGACAAAAACTACCAGCGGGGACGCTCTTCACGAGCCTTGGCTTCGTTGACCTTGATATTACGGCCACCGAAGTCCTTACCGTCCAGATTGGCGATAGCTTCACGCGCACCGGCGTCGTCCATTTCGACGAAACCGAAACCACGGGGGCGACCTGTTTCGCGATCCTCGATCAGCTTGACGGAAGTGACTTCGCCATAAGCTGAAAAGGCTGCACGAATTTCGTCTTCAGTAGAAGTCCAGGACAGGTTGCCGACATAAAGATTCTTAGACATTCAAATTCTCCTAAAACGTGATGATGATATAGCGCCCGTGCACTAAAAAAAAGGAACCGTGTACAAGTTGCACACACGGCTCCTATATAGACTTGTATTAATCACAACCAGCTCTGGCCACAGTTTGACCGCGCCTTCACGGGTGCGGCTGGTGTTGTATTTACTATCTAAACAATTTTTGAGGGAAGTCAAGCAATATTTTCCAAAAAAGATGATCACAAAAAAATAATTCGCCCAGTCAGACATTTTTTTAAAACAACAAACTCCTAATAACAACAATTAACAACCTAATTAACATGGACAATTTAGCACTCTGTAAAATTATAAACAGCCGTTCATATGATTTTAAAATTGATTTTCATTGTACAACATCATTGTTACGACATTCGAGACATACACATTTACTATATTACTTATTTCAGTAGAACCTTGTACATGAATTAAAAATTAAAATCGTATTCATATCAGCAATAAATATTTCAGGCAGCCCCGCTCCACCAGCATCCCTGCCGGACACTCCAATAATTGTACCTGACCGTATCAGTTGATTTATCACTGAATACGATGTTATTTACTTCTGAAGTCCGAATGATCCTACAAAATCCGGAGACGACATCATGCCAACACCACAAGCATTATTCCATTCGACACCCCATTTTCTCACGACTTTTCCCGAAAGATGCCTTAAATGCCTACTGCTGGCCCTGCTGTTTTTATCCTCCGCTCCCGCCTGGGCCATGGATGCTCCTCAACCGCCCTCTATTTCTGCCGATAAGAACCAGTCCGCATGGATGCAAAAAAGCCGTCAGCTGATTGTTGTGACCGCCCCGAACTGGGAAAGCCGAAGCGGCACCTTGCGGCGATATGCGCGGACGTCTGACGGCACCTGGCTGCAAACCGGCGAACCGGTTGCCGTCATCCTGGGCAAAGGCGGTCAGGGCTGGGGTCTGGGGCTTCATCCCCCGGATGCAATCCTCCCCGGTGAACCCAGGAAATTCGAAGGGGACGGAAAGGCTCCTGCCGGCATCTTCACCCTGCCCTATGCCTTTGCCTACGACCCTGAGCAGATCGCAGGAACGGCCATGCCCGTACTGGATGTGGAATCGGATTTGTTCTGTGTGGATGATCCCGGATCAGCTCACTACAACACCACGCAACGATTGCCGACCGGTTCAACGGCCCCGTGGAACAGTGCCGAGACCATGCAGCGCAAAGACAATGTCTACAACCTCGGTGTTTTTGTCGGGCACAATTCCGACCACCCGGAGCCGGGCCGCGGTTCCTGTATATTTTTGCATATCCAAAACCCCCAAGGTTCGCCAACAGCCGGGTGCACCGCCATGAGCGAGCGTTCTCTGCAGGAACTCATCCACTGGCTGACCCCGGCAGCGTTCCCCATACTGGTGCAACTGCCTGAGCCTGCCTATGTCCGACTCCGAAAGGCATGGGGATTGCCCTGAGCAAAAAGGTTCACGAGTCACCCAAAAGGGCCGGAACGATCACTCGCTCCGGCCCTTCAATTCATTTCATGAAAACCTGTGGCACAGGTTTAGTTCGTCGGCACTTCGGCTGGATCGGTCTTGGTTTCCTTCAGTTTGGCGCGAAGGGGGGTGTAATATACCGCCGAGCGGATTTCACCGGTACGGGGGTTGAACTTCAGCTTGCTCTCGACGTCATCCGGGAAGCTCCACGCGTACACGTCCCATTCGCCGTCCTTGTAGGTCTTGGCAGGCGGCCCGGCCTTGACCTGAATCTTGGCCAGGGCCTGGTTTATATTATACCGTCAAAGGTTTGGACGATGCGTGCGTAGATGCGGCCGTCAACAGCGGCGAAGGCAATGGCCGGATTGGTGTACTCATGCAGGGCCGTGCGGCAGGGACCGGTATAGTTGTAGTAGCTCACCCCGTCTTTTTCCATATACAGGATGAAATTGCCGCCATCCAGCTCGCTCAGGGGGGTGCCGAAGGCAACCTTGCCACAATCGAAGGCATGGACCGGGACCGGGACGCATAACACCATCAAAAAAGAAAATGGACGCGAGAGCGGGACGCATGGCAGCCTCCAGCTTTATATATGATAATATATTTCATTTAATTCTATTCACACTGAAGCACAATACCCCCCAATGACTCCGGAAAGGACGGACCCGCCATCTGGCTCGCCTGCCGGACGCACTGCTCCACATGCGTCAACCGCCGTTGTTCCTAACCCATTGATTAAAAGACAGGAATAATTCCAAACACCCCTATTGGCCCTCACGAAACCGAGGGCTTGCCTTTTCCCGCACCTTAATATATCAATACATCTTGATATAGTGATTCGGCAAGAAACGGAAAGCGGTGAAAAACCGCTGCGGACGCGCCGCTGTAACCGGCAAAACCCGTTGATGACCACCGATTCAGGGAAGGGATTCAACATGATGGGGCCGGAAGCCAGAAGACGTCTTGCCAGGGAGCAAACAACCTCGTCGCCGGATGGTTTGGCACAGAATCCAAACGGGTCCTGCTGCTGCGAGGTACACGCTCTTGGTCTTTCACCCATAACCATGGAGTAGACATGAACGCGCACGTGCTGGGTTTTCCCAGAATGGGAATCAACCGCGAATTGAAATGGGCCTTGGAGAGCTTTTGGCGGGGAGAAACGACAGAAACCGCTCTGATCGCCATCGCCGAAGACATCAAAAAACGGCATTGGGAGATTCAGGCCAAGGCCGGAATGGACCTGCTGCCGGTCGGAGATTTCTCGCTTTACGACCACGTTCTCGACACCATAGCCCAACTCGGGGCCGTACCTCCGCGATTCCAACGGGAAGGCAGCGGAGTTGATCTGCAAACATATTTTCACATGGCACGTGGACATGCCGAAAACGGCATCCCGGCCATGGAAATGACCAAGTGGTTTGATTCCAACTACCACTACATAGTCCCGGAATTGACTCCGGACATGCGTTTCGAAAAATCCAATTCCCGCCTGCTGGAAGACGCCCTGGCAGCCAGAGAACTCGGATACTCCCCGAAACCGGTCCTGGTCGGACCTGTAACATTCCTCATGCTCGCCAAGGAAGTGGGCACATGCAACCGCTGGGATCATCTGGAAAGCATCACCAATGTCTATTGCGAGATCATAGCCGAGCTTGACGCGCACTGCTCCTGGATTCAGATCGACGAACCGATCCTGTGCACGGACCTCACGGAAGAGGCCAGACAGGCCTTCAGGCTCTCCTACACGAAACTCAAGTCCGCAGCCCTCAGCGCCAGACTGCTACTCACCACCTACTTCGGCGAACTGGACGACAACCTCGATCTGGCATTGTCCCTGCCTGTCAACGGCCTGCATGTCGACCTGGTCCGCGGCCGCAGGCAACTGGAACGCATCCTGGACACGCTGCCGCCGCACATGACCCTGTCGCTCGGCCTGGTAGACGGCAGAAACGTCTGGAAAACCGAATTGGAAACAGCCCTCAGAAAAGTGAATGCCGCCTCCCAGAAAGTGAAGACGAACCAAATCATGATCGGTTCCAGTTGCTCGCTGCTCCACTCCCCCATGGACGCCTCGAACGAGACGGAACTGGCCCCGGAACTGAAGCAATGGATGGCCTTCGCCGTACAGAAGTGCGACGAAATCAACGCGCTGAAACAGGCCGCAATCACCAATGAAAAACCGGCCCTGTTCAACGAAAACACCATGTCGTTGCTTGCCAGGGGCGCTCATGCCGATGTCGTGGACAAACAGACGCGCAGCCGGGTCCAGGCCGTCACGCCCCGGATGTACGAGCGCACATCGCCTTTTGCCGTGCGCTCCGTTGTCCAGAAGGAACGCCTGAAACTCCCCCTTTTCCCGACCACGACCATCGGTTCGTTCCCACAGACAGCCGAGATACGAAAAGCGCGGCTGCAATACAAACAGGGGCAACTGTCGGCAGCGGAATACACCAAAACAATGAAAGCACAAATATCCGAAGTCGTTGACCGCCAGGAAGCGTTGGGACTTGATGTCCTGGTACACGGCGAACCGGAACGGAACGACATGGTCGAATACTTCGGCCAGCAGCTCAGAGGGTTCTGCTTCACGTCAAACGGCTGGGTCCAGAGCTACGGCAGCCGTTGCGTCAAGCCGCCCATCATCTACGGCGACGTCTCCCGCCCGGAAGCCATGACAGTGGACTGGGCCGTGTATGCCCAAAGCCTGACGGACAGGCCCATGAAAGGCATGTTGACCGGCCCCGTGACCATACTGTGCTGGAGTTTCGTCCGCAACGACCTCCCGCGCGAAGATGTCTGCCGCCAGATCGGATTGGCCATTCGGGACGAAGTCGTGGACCTCGAAGCCGCCGGGATCAACATCATCCAGATCGATGAAGCCGCCTTGCGCGAAGGGATGCCCATCCGCAAGGACCAGCAGGAAGCCTACCTGCGCTGGGCAGTGGACTGCTTCCGGCTCGCGGCGGGCGGAGTCGCGGACGCCACCCAGATTCACTCCCACATGTGCTACAGCGAATTCAACGTCATCATGCGGTCCATTGCCGAAATGGACGCCGATGTGATCAGCATCGAGGCAAGCCGCAGCGGCATGGAACTGCTCGACGCATTCAATGCATATCAATACCCGGCAGAGATCGGCCCCGGCGTCTATGACATCCACAGCCCCCGCATCCCCGACACGGACGAAATATACTCGCTCCTCACAAAAGCGCTGAAGGTCATCCCCGCAGAACGGCTCTGGGTCAATCCGGATTGCGGTCTCAAGACCCGGGCCTGGCCGGAAACCACCGCCTCGCTCGGCAACATGGTCCGGGCCGCTGCCAGACTGCGCCGGGAATACGCCTGAAACCGACCATCGACCACATAACCCGAGGGCAGGCGACCGACTGCCTGCCCTCCATGAAGGCAAGGATATGCAATGAAGATCATAGACGCACTCCAACACTCCGAACGATTCCTCTCCCTTGAATTCTTTCCGCCCAAGGAGCAGGCCCAGTGGCCCGGCTTCCTTGATCAGGTCAACCGATTGGCCGGCCTTGATCCGTTGTTCGTTTCCGTAACATACGGTGCCGGGGGCAAATTGCAGGACAACACCCTTGAGATCGCCGCCGCCGTTAACAAACGGTTCGGCCTGACGACCATGGCGCACCTTACCTGCGTCGGCGCCGAACGGGACGCCATAGCCCTGTATATGGACAGGCTGCTGAAGGCGGGCATAGAAAACGTGCTGGCCCTTCGCGGCGACATGCCCGGCGGTAATCCAGAAGCCATCTGGAAGGATTTTTCCCACGCCTCGGACCTGGTGGAATTCGTAAAAAAGGGCTGGCCGGAAATGGGCATCAGCATTGCCTGCTACCCGGACGCGCATCCTGAAGCATCCTCCATCGAAGACGATCTCAAATGGACATGCCACAAGCTTGATGCGGGGGCGGATTTCGCCATAACGCAATTGTTTTTCGATGTACGCCGGTATCACGACCTTGTTCTGCGCCTGCGCAAACGAGGCACGACCCAGCCCATCGTGCCGGGCGTGCTCCCGGTGTTGAGCCTGCAGTCCCTGAACCGGATACTGGCCCTGTGCGGCGCGAACATCCCGTTGAGGCTGTATCTCGAATTGCAGGAGGCCCATGACCGGGGCGGCGACACGGCCGTGAGGCAGAAAGGGATCGAAATAGCCAGACGGCAAATCAGGGAACTGCTCGCCCTGGGAGCACCGGGCATCCACCTTTATTCCCTCAACAATGCGGACATCTGCCTCGACATCCTCACGGACCTGCCGGAGCTGGACGGATAAACGGCATCCACACGGCGAGAAAACAAAGAGCGAGGAATTCTTCGAAAACAGACTTGCGGTCCGGCCCTGCCTGAGATAGTTTTATCGCCATCAAGATGTCCTTCAGGTGGCCGCAAGGTCATAACAGGGAATCCGGTGCGAAGCCGGAGCGGTCCCGCCGCTGTAATCCCCACGGAAGGTCCGATCCAACAAGCCACTGCCCAGAGCGGGAAGGCGGAACGGACAGGGAAAGCCAGAAGACCTACCTGAAGCATTTCCTGCCGGATGCGGTTCGCGGAAGCCGCACACGGACATGAATGTGTACACCCGACAACTGTTGCCGGATTTTCCTTGGTCCTGCCTTTGGAAATGATACCGGCAACCGCACAAGCAATACATCAAGAGGCCTCCGCCTCTTTTTGACACGGTCCGCGCCCTGTTGCCTGTCAAGAGACCCTTATGCCTATTCAGATTCAAAAACGCGATGGATGCATCGAAACGTGGTCGACCAAACGTATTGGCGACGCAATCTTCAAAGCCCTCAAGGGCAGCGGCATCAAAGACCCGATACTGGCCGAACGGCTGGCCGGAAAAGTGGAGAAAAAGCTCGATGGCGTGGATGTGCCGGAGCAGGAACAGGTGCAGGACATGGTGCAACAGGTCCTCATGGAAGCACGCCTGTACAAGGTCGCCGAGCGCTATATCATATACCGCGAAAAACGCAGGGAACTGCGCTCCCAGAATGAGGCCTTCCTGGACATCACCACCGTCATAGAAAGCTACCTCGACAACATCGACTGGCGGGTCAGCGAAAACTCCAACATGGTCCATTCCTACCAGGGCCTGATCCTGCACATGGCCGGATCGGTCCAGGCGCGATACATGCTGGAAAAATATCCCGAGGAAGTGCGCATGGCTCACACCCATGGATACTTTCATCTCCACGACCTCTCCTTCGGCCTGGCCGGGTATTGTTCGGGATGGAGCCTGCGCGATCTGCTGCTGGAAGGATTCAATCTGCGCGACAGATGCTCCTCCACACCGGCAAAGCACTTTGACGCGGCCTGCGGCCAGATCGTCAACTTCCTCGGCACACTCCAGAACGAATGGGCCGGAGCACAGGCGTTCAACAACGTCGACACCTACCTGGCCCCGTTCATCCGGCACGACAACCTTGACTACAACGGGGTCAAACAGCAGGTCCAGAAACTGCTGCACAACCTGAACGCCACCTCGCGATGGGGCGGACAGAGCCCGTTCACCAACTTCACCTTCGACTTCGTGCCGCCATCGCACATCGCCAAGGAAGCCATCATCATCGGCGGCAAGCTGCAGGACTCCACCTATGGCGAATATGCCGAAGAAATGGCCATGATCAACAGGGCCTTCCTTGAAGTCATGATCGAGGGCGATGCCGACGGACGCATCTTCTCCTTCCCCATCCCCACGTACAACGTGACCAAGGATTTCCCGTGGGAATCCGAGGAAGGAAAACTGCTCCTCAAGATGACCGCCAAATACGGCGCGCCCTACTTCCAGAACTTCATCAACTCGGACCTCAACCCCGAAGACGTCCGCTCCATGTGCTGCCGGTTGCAGATGGATCTGCGGGAAATCCGCAAGAAAACCGGCGGCCTGTTCGGAGCGGGCGATCTGACCGGCTCCATCGGCGTGGTCACGCTGAACCTGTCCAAGCTGGCCTACCTCGCCAACAACGAGGAAGACTTCTTCGATCTGGTCTCCGAATATGCCCAACTGGCAAGCGAATCCCTGGAATTCAAGCGCAAAATCGTCGAAAAGAATCTGGACGCAGGCATGTTCCCGTTCTCCCGACGCTATCTGAAAAACGGCTTCAAAGGCCATTTCTCGACCATCGGCCTCATCGGCGGCCACGAAGCGTGCATGAACCTGCTGGGCAAGGGCATCGACACCCCGTCCGGTTCACGCCTGATGCAACAGACCCTCAACCTCCTGCGCCGACTGGTCGTGAAGTTTCAGGAAGAGACCGGCAATCTCTACAACCTTGAGGCAACGCCGGGCGAAGGCACCTGCTACCGCCTGGCAAAAATCGACAAAGAGCTCTACTCCGACATCTACACTTCGGGCGGAGAAACCCCGTACTACACCAACTCCACCCTGCTGCCCGTGGGCGCCAGTTCCGACGCCTTCTTTGCCCTGGAGCATCAAAACGATCTCCAGACGCTCTACAATGGCGGAACGGTCTTCCACACCTTCCTGGGCGAGGCCGCACCGGATGAGGAAAGCGTGAAGAACTTCCTGCTCAAGGCCATGAGCAAGACCAAGATCCCGTACATCTCCGTCACGCCGACGTTCTCGGTCTGCGAAGATCACGGCTATATATATGGAGAGCACTTCGACTGCCCGACCTGCGGCAAAGAGGCCGAGGTGTACACCAGGGTCGTGGGCTACTATCGTCCTGTGGGCCGCTGGAACAAGGGCAAACAGGAAGAATACAAGGACCGTGTCGAATATACCCAGGAAACATTCTGCGCCACTGCATAAGGTGACCGGAGACCCCCGATGATCCTCGACGCCAACCAGATTGCCGCCATCAGGCAGCACAACGACGAAGAACTGCGCAAGGGTAGCCGTGCAACGCACGGCTACCCCGCCCAGACGGTCAAGAACCTGCTGCACACCATCGAGGCGCTGAAAAAAGAAAAACGAAAGTGGAAGAAACTGGCGCAAGCTCGGGGCAAGGCGCTGGAGGACATCTGCGAAATTGCGGCCGGGTCCAATCACCTCTAGCCGAAAACTCCCGGCCTGGGCAGCCCGGAACCATGCGGTTGCCAGACGCATTTTCCGGCTTCCGAGTCTTGCAAGCAAAACCTTTTACAGTCACAGTGTGCAGGAAACCAACGCATTCCCCAGAGCAAGACCATGAAGGACACCCAAAATTCAGCCAACCAGGAACGCCGGGCGCTCGCAGGCATTCTGGCCAATGGATTCTTCTCCTCTCTGGGCATTGGTCTCTTTGCCTTTACCGTACCGCTCGTCAGCCTTGACGCCAGGATCAGCGGCGCATGGCTCGGCAGCGCCTTTGCCGGATACTATCTCGCAAAACTCCTTGCCGCCCCCTTGAGCGGCCTGGCATCGGACCGATTCGGAGCCAGACCCCTGCTCCTGTGCGCCACCCTGACCGGTGCGCTGGCTCCGCTGCTGTACCTGGCCTCCCAAAGCCTGGAAACCCTCTATGCCATCCAGTTCATTCTGGGGCTGATCTCCGGCCTGCTCAAACCCGTGGGCATGGCCGTCCTCGGCAGCAACACCTCCCGCGCCCCTCTGGCAAAATATTTCGCCCTCCACGCGCTGGTCTTCAACATCGCGGTCTTCACAGGCCCGCTCCTGGGCGGCCTGCTGTACCTCGACAGGACGATCGCCCCGGTCCTGACAGCCGTTTCCCTGTGCATGGGGGCCGCCGCACTGCTGACCGCCGTTCTGCTGCCTGCAAAGCTGAAGACGAAAACCGCCCCGCAGCCGAGACACATTTCCGACGGCAAGACCCACACCGGGGCATTGATGCTGGCCATCTTCGGCCGGACCATCGGCATCGGGTTCCTGGCCGCCTTTTACCCCATCCTGTTGAGCACGGCCCTGGGCCGGGGCATCACCGTGGCCGTCCTGTTCGCTGTTCCCGCCCTGGCCGCCTGCCTGGTCCTTGCGGCCATGAACCGGTACTACGGGACCGGAAACGAAGAGGCCCTGACCGTTTACGGCATGCTCATCAGCGCGTGCGCAATGTTCTTTCTGGGCGAATCCGGCACCATCTGGGCATTCCTTGGCCTGGGTTGCGCCATGGGCGTGGGCACGGCCATCTCGGTACCCGCTTCCATGGCCATGGCGGCTCGCCTGTCGCAAAACCAGGGCCTCATCTTCGGCACCGCACAGTTCGCAGCCGGTGCGGGATTCCTGCTCGGGCCGCTGGTGGGCGGTTTCCTGATCCCGGCAACCCACGCCATCGGCCCGCCCTTGCAGCTTGCCGCGGCCATCGGCGCGCTGTCCTGCGTTCCCCTGGCCGGGGTCATGCTCAAAACCCGACTCCATTTCGGCAGGGGCACGGCCTGGGCACTGGCCCTGATCCTGGCCGTTATCCTGGCCCTTCCGGCAGGGGTCCGGCTGCACGGGCAGTGGCCGAACGACCACGCCGCCCCAGGCACCTACCGATACACGGACGTGGCCATGGGCACCATCGTCAACCTGACATTGGTGGCGGACAGCCGTACCCAAGCCGACCGCGCAGCCGCCAAGGCCGTCGACGCCATGCGCGCACTCCAGCAGGACTTCGACTTCCGCAGCCCCGGCGCCTCCATAGAACGGATCAACCGCAGTGCGGGGCTGGGATGGGTCAAACCCTCCCGCCGCACCTTCGATCTCCTCAAGCGGACCCTGATCATCAGCGAGCAATCCCAGGGCGTCTTCGACCCCACTGTCGGCGCCTTCACCACATCCCGGCTCTACTTCGCCCTGGACACGGACCTGGCCCGCAGCAAAAAGGCGCTGGTCGACTATCGGCAGGTCCGGTTGGATGAAGCGCAGCACCGCGTGCGCCTGGATCGACAGGGCATGGCCCTGGACCTGGGCGGCATCGCCAAGGGGACTGTCATCGACGAGGCTGTCCGGCTGCTGAAGGATCTGGGCATTGATGCGGGCATCGTGGAGGCGGGCGGAGACTTCTACTGTTTCGGCAAACAGGACTGGACCGTCGGCATCCGTCATCCCCGGAGCAAAACCCTCTACGGAACCATGACCATCCGCGAACGGGGCGTATGCGGCTCCGGCGACTATCAGCAGTTCGTCACGGTGGAAAAAGACGGCAGCGCCGAACGGCACCATCACATCATTGATCCGGCGACCATGCTCTCTGCCGACGAATCCATCGGAGCCACGGTCATTGCCGACAGTGCCGAACGGGCCGACGCCCTGGCTACGACCATATTCATCATGGGACCGCAAGCCGGACGTACCTTCATGGACACCTTCTATGCCGACGATGCAGCCATCTGGTTCGCTCCGGACCAGTCCGTGACCATGACCTCCAACTTTCCCCTGCAATGAGGGCACCGTGGCAATGGCGGTATCATTCTTGCTTGTATACTCTTTTGAGGATATGACTTATAGCGATTTAAACGTACAAAAAAAGCCGGTTAGGATGAACTCAAAATTGTCGGGCACCTTTTGCCCACTCCCTTTGAGCGGATTTCCGCCGACTCGCGATTGCACCCGCCATTCTGACAACATCAGGTCGAGGCCATGAGTTTTTTGAACAGCATCAACATACGGACCGGCCCTTTTGTCCTCTCGATGGTGCTGATGCTCGCCATCCCGCTGGGCGTGGCCACGTTGGTCCAGTACAACTATATCCTTGAACTCGAACGCGTCTCCACTGAACGGCTCAACCTCTACGAAAGCACCCTCAAGTCCGAACTGAAAAAATTCGAATATCTTCCCTATCTGATATCGGAAACCAGCACGGTTTCCAAAATACTCAGCGAAGGTGGCGACCCGCACATCGTCAGCATTTTTCTCGAAAAGGCCAACAGCATTGCCGGCTCCTCCGTGCTGTATGTGCTCAACACCGACGGAACCGTCATCGCCGCAAGCAACTGGCGGCTGAAAAAAAATTTCCTGGGCCTTCAGCTTCAGTTCCGCCCCTATTTTCAGGATGCCATGGCAGGCAGGCAGGGAAAATTCTACGGCGTGGGCGTCAATGTCGGAAACCCCGGCTTCTACCTGTCCCATCCCGTGCGAAGCAATGGCAAGATCGTCGGCGTGGCCGTGGCCAAGATAGCCCTCTCGCCCCTGGAAAATATCTGGCAGGAAGGCGGAGAAACCCTGTTTGTCGCGGACCTGCACGGCGTCATCGTTTTGGCCAGCCGCCCGGACTGGAAATACCGAACCCTGGCCCCGCTCTCAAAAGAGACAATAGAAACAATCAATGAAATGGCACAGTACCCCGAGTTCAAACTGAAGCCATTATCTTCCAAGACCACCAATCGCATGGCTTCGGCCCAGGAAGTCAAAATAGGCAAGGAAAACTTCCTCAAGAACTCGCGTTCCATTCCGGTTATGGACTGGACAATAACGTACCTCATGCCCTTGGGGCCGCTTTGGGAACGAACCCTCGGCATATCCATGACCACCTTCATCCTGATCGGTCTTGCCCTGCTGACCCGGCTCTTCTTCCGGGAGCGGCAACAACGGCAAATTTCCCGCCTTCAGGCCATAGAGGCCAGCCATATCCGGGACATCAACAAGAAACTGGCCCAGGAAATCGAGGAACACAAACGCACCGAGCACGAACTCCGGTCCGCGCAGGAAGAATTGATCCAGGCGGGCAAACTCGCGGCCCTGGGCGAAATGGCCGCCGCCATAACCCACGAACTGAACCAGCCCATTGCTGCGGTCAAGACCTATATCGCCAGTTGCCGACTCATGCTCAAGCGCAACGACCTCGAAAAGCTGGACCCCACCCTGCAAAAGGTCTCGGAACTCGGCGACCGCATGGGCACCGTCACGGGCCAGCTCAAGTCCTTTGCACGAAAGTCCTCGAACACGAAAAGCGAATTCGACCTCAGGCTCGCAATCCAGGAATCCCTGACCCTCATGAAACACCAGTTTCACGTGGAAAACTGCGAACTTGAGATGCACATCACCGATGAGCCCGTCTACATCATCGGTGACCGCTTCCGGCTGGAGCAGGTTCTCATAAATCTATTCCGCAACGCCCTGGATGCATTACAGAACACTAAATCCCCGACCGTCGGCATCAGTTTGAGAAAGGTCAAGGAGCGGGCCAAAATCCACGTTTGGGACAATGGCCCCGGCATTTCGGAACCCGGGGTCAAAAAGATATTCGACCCCTTTGTCACGACCAAGAAGGAAGGGCACGGTGTGGGACTCGGCCTTTCCATATCGTACAAGATCATCAAGGACATGAACGGTGATTTCCGTGCGGCAAACAGAGAAGGCCAGGGTGCCGAATTCTTTGTCCACATCCCGTTGGCCAGGAAAAAGGAGAGTGAATAAACCATGCGGCAAGTCATTTTAGTGGACGACGAACAGTCTGTGCGCGATTCAGCCAGACAGTGGCTCGAATTGTCTGATTTCGTCGTCAAGGATTTCAGCGATGCCCAAACCGCCCTGGCAACCATCGCCCCGGATTACGCCGGGATCGTCCTTTCCGATGTGAAGATGCCCGGCCTGGACGGACTTGCCTTCCAGAAGGAAATCTCCGCCATTGACCCCGATATCCCGGTGGTGCTCTTTACGGGCCACGGCGATATCGCCATGGCCGTGAATGCCATTCAGGGCGGTGCCTATGACTTCGTGGAAAAACCGTTCGACCCCGAACAGATCATCGAGACCATCAAGCGCGCCCTGGAAAAACGGCAGTTGATTCTGGAGAATCGCCAGTTGAAGCAAGCGCTTGAAGGGTGCGAAGGCATTGACGCCCGACTGGTGGGAACCAACCCGTCCATGCGTGCCCTGAAAAAGGAAATCGCCCACATTGCGCCAACCATCGCCAACGTGCTTATCCTGGGGGAAACGGGAACCGGCAAGGAGGTCATCGCCCGCGCCATCCACAACAGGAGCACCCTGAGCAGAGGCCCCTACCTGGCACTCAACTGCGCCACCATCCCGGTAGACATGGCGGAAAGCGAATTATTCGGCCATGTCGGCGGCGCCTTCACCGGTGCCCAGGGTTCCCGGATCGGCAAGCTGGAAGCGGCCGACAAAGGCACTCTGTTCCTGGACGAGATGAACTCCATGCCCATGGACGTCCAGGGCAAACTGCTCCGGGCTCTCGACACGCGGGAAATCACCCCCCTGGGAGCCAACAAGCCCCGCTCCATCAATTTCCGTCTCATCTCCGCCATGAACGAAGACCCTCGCCAGGCCATTGAAGAGGGACGGCTGAGAGAAGACCTCTATTTCCGCATCAACACCCTGGAACTGTCTGTCCCGCCCCTGCGCCAACGCAAGGAGGACATCCCCCTGCTCTTCTCCTTCTTCCTCGAACGGGCCGCAGACACATACGGCAGGGCCGCAGACATCCTTGGACCGGGCAGCCTGGCTGTCATGATGAGCCACGACTGGCCCGGAAACGTGCGGGAACTCAAGAATCTTGCCGAGCGATACGTCCTTTCCTCCCTCCCTGCTGAAGACAGGATCCCCAAACTCCTGTCGCGCGAAATCGGCGACCAGCGAGAATCCGCCGTCTCCCTCAAGGACCAGGTCAATCTGTTCGAAAGGCAGCTCATTCAGGAATCGCTCCTGCGCCACGGCGGCAATATCAAGAATGTCATTACGGACCTCAGGATTCCCCGGCGGACCCTCAACGAAAAGATGGCGAAATACAATTTGAAACGCCCGGAATAACCTGTCAGCGATTTCTTGCCTATGGCCCTCGATCCATAGGCGGAATATCGCTCACCCCCTCTCTCTTCAAAAAACAATTCCTTTCATTCCAGCGTGTTGTGACACCCAACACGCTGGCATGCCTGTTGCTATTGGTGGCATGTTGCGATCCACGCTCTCTCAGGAGGTCTGAAGGCACAGTGGGGGTCGAGGCCGGTACGGCGCAGGACGACCTTCTCTCACCGTCCCGCAGCGCTGGCCACGGCCGCCACCCGGCTTGGCGACATTGATCATGAGGCCCTGGCAAACGCCAGATTCCAACCAATCTTGAACAACAGGTGTACCAATGATGAAAACCTACACGTCATCAGTCCCGGGCGCATCCCGCATCGACGCCGGTCTCGACTGGCTTCAGATGCTCACGGGAGCGAGCCTTATCCTATTCATGTGGTGCCATATGCTGCTCGTCTCTTCGGTGGTCATTTCGCCGAGCATCATGAACGCCATCGCCAACTTCTTCGAGGTCACCTACATGGCCCAGGTCGGCGGCCCCATGATCTTCCTGACATTCCTGGCCCATTTCGTTATCGCGGCACGCAAGATTCCCTTCCGCGCCGAAGGTCAGGTCACCATTTGGCAGCACGCCAAGATGCTCAAGCACCGGGACACATGGCTCTGGGTCGTCCAGGCCGGAACCGCCATGATCATCCTGATCCTCGGCGCAATCCACATGTGGGTCGTCCTGAACGACCTGCCCATCACCGCCGCCAAGTCCGCCGCCCGTATGCAGCACTTCTGGTGGTTCATCTTTTACATGATCCTGCTTCCGTGCGTTGAACTGCACGTCAGTGTCGGTTTCTACCGCATCGCCGTGAAATGGGGCTTCGTGAAATCCGACCAGCGGAAGGGGTTCAAGCTCTTCGAATCCACCCTGTTCACCATCTTCATGGTCATCGGCATCATCACCCTGATCCGCTTTGTAACGCTAGGCTAACGAGGATTTTTTCATGCAAACATATTATTCAGATCTGCTCGTCATCGGAGCCGGGCTTGCCGGTGAGCGCGTAGCCTGCGAAGCGGCCCAGAACGGCTTCAAGGCCACCTGCCTTTCCATTGTTCCGGCCAGGCGCTCCCATTCCTCCGCCGCCCAGGGCGGCATGCAGGCCGCCCTCGGCAACTGTGCCAAAGGCGAAGGGGACTGCACCGACGTCCACTTCATCGACACCGTCAAAGGCTCGGACTGGGGCTGCGACCAGGAGGTCGCCCGCCTCTTCGCCGATGCCGCCCCCATCGAAATGCGCCGCCTGGCCCACTGGGGCGTACCCTGGAACCGGGTCGTTCCGGGCAAGTCATTCTACTTCAAGGGCGGAGAGAAGTTCGAGAAATACGAAAAAGAGGAAAACGAGGGGCTGATCACGGCCCGCTCCTTCGGCGGCACGGCCAAGTGGCGCACCTGCTACACCTCGGACGGCACGGGCCACGCGGTCATGTGCACCATGGACAACCGTTGTGCCCAGCTCGGCATCGACGTCTTCGACAAAAAGGAAGCCATCTCCCTCATCCATGACGGCGACGTCTGCATGGGCGCTGTTGTCCGCTGCCTGCGCACCGGCGAACTCGAAGTCTACCTGGCCAAGGCCACGGCCATCTGTACCGGCGGCTTCGGACGCATCTACAAGGCCACCACCAACGCGGTCATCTGCGACGGCGGCGGTCACATCATCGCCCACGACACCGGACTGGTGCCGCTCGGCAACCCCGAGTCCATCCAGTTCCACCCCACCGGCATCGTCCCCACGGACATCCTCGTCACCGAAGGCTGCCGCGGTGACGGTGGAACCCTGCTCGACTGCAATGAAGAGCGGTTCATGCACATCTACGAGCCGGAAAAGGCCGAACTGGCCTCCCGCGACGTGGTCTCCCGCCGGATGACCGAACACATGCGCGCAGGCAAGGGCGTCAAGAGCCCCTACGGCGAACACCTCTGGCTGGACATCCGCCACCTGGGCGACAAGCACATCTCCACCAAGCTGCGCGAAGTCGACGAGATCTGTCACCACTTCCTCGGCGTGGACCCGCGCACCGAACTGATCCCGGTCCGCCCCACCCAGCACTACACCATGGCCGGCCTTCGGACCGACAAGGACGGCGCGGTATACGGGCTGAAAGGACTGTACTCAGCGGGCGAGGCCGCCTGTTGGGACATGCACGGCTTCAACCGCCTGGGCGGCAACTCCCTGGCCGAAACCGTCGTTGCCGGCGGCATCATCGGCGCAAAGATCGTCGAATTCCTCGAAGGGTATGAGACGAAGTTCGACACCGGCTGCATCAACAGCGCGGTCAAGAAGCAACAACAACGCATCCACGACCTGATGCATGGTCGCAACGGAAAACTCAATGTCTACGATGTCCGCAACGAGATGCAGGACGCCCTGATGAAGGGATGTTTCGTCTTCCGCAATCAGCAGGGACTCGAAGAATGCGTGGAGACCCTTCAGGGAACCCTGAAAAAGGCCCGCAAGGTAGGGCTCGTTTCCGACGGCATCGGTCCCAATCACGAATTGGCCGCGGCACTCAAGCTCGAAGGCCAGGTCAAGCTGGCCATGTGCATCGCCCAGAGCGCGCTGATGCGCACCGAATCCAGAGGTTCGCACAACCGCGAAGACTACCCCGAACGCAACGACCAGGATTGGCTCAACCGCACCCTGGCCTACTGGCGCGAGGGAGCCGACATGCCCGAGCTCTCCTACGAAGACACCACTCCGCTCTTCGAACTGCCTCCGGGTGACCGCGGCTACGGCGGCGGCAAGATCATTCCTGCCGACGAAAAGTACGTGAAGGAGCGCACCGTCAAGAGCCCCGTCACCGAGATCGGCAAGAAGAAGTAACCCCGCTTAATAAAGGAATGCATCATGGGTAGACAAATAAAATTCGAAATATTCCGGTATAATCCGCAAAGGAAGGGCGACGTCCCGCACATGCAGACGTTCACCCTCGAAGAGACCCAGAACATGACCCTGTTCATTGCCCTGAACAGACTGCGTGAGGAGCAGGACCCGAGTCTCATCTTCGACTTCTGCTGTCGCGCCGGTATCTGCGGTGCCTGTGCCATGGTCATCAACGGGCGGCCCGGCCTGGCATGTCAGACAAAGATCAAGGACCAGCCTTCCAAGATAACCCTCCTTCCCCTCCCGGTGTACAAGCTCGTCGGCGACCTGGCCGTGGATACCGGCGTCTGGTTCCGCGAGATGTATGCCAAGACCGAATCCTGGGTTCACACATCCAAGGTCTTCGATCCCACCAAGGAAGAAGAGCGGATGGACAACTCCATCGCCGAGGAAATCTATGAACTGGAGCGGTGCATCGAATGCGGCTGCTGTGTCTCGGCCTGCGGCACTGCCCGCCTCCGAGACGATTTCCTGGGCGCGGCAGGCCTCAACCGCGTGGCCCGCTTCGTGGTGGACCCTCGCGACGAACGCACCGACAAGGATTACTACGAAGTAATCGGCAACGATCAAGGCATCTTCGGCTGTATGGGCCTGCTGGCCTGCGAAGATGTGTGTCCCAAAGGGCTGCCCCTGCAGAACCAGCTTGGTTTCCTGCGTCGCAAAATGGGCATCACTGCACTCAAAGACATATTCAAAAAGAAGTAGATTATGCGCACCATCAAGACATCAGACATCGTTGATGCCGTGGCCGACATGTGCATCAAGGCCAACACCGAACTGCCGGACGACGTCCGCGCCAAGCTCGAACAGGCCATGGCCGAGGAAACAAGCGCGTCCGCCAAGGAAGTGCTCCGTCAATTGCTGGAAAACGCCGATCTGTCGGCCAAAACGAAACTTCCCCTGTGTCAGGACTGCGGCCTTGCCGTCTACTTCGTGGAGATAGGCCAGGACGTTCACGTAGACGGAAATCTGGATGAAGCCATCAATGAAGGCACTCGCAAGGGCTATGCCGACGGCTATCTGCGCAAGTCCGCCTGCAATCCGCTGACCCGCGCCAACACCGGCGACGGCACCCCGGCGGTCATTCATTACGACTTCGTACCCGGCGACAAGCTGAAGATCGTTTACATGGCCAAGGGCGGCGGTGCCGAGAACATGAGCCGCGTGACCATGCTCGCCCCGGCCCAGGGCTGGGAAGGCATCAAGAAGTTCGTGATCAAACGGGTCGCAGAAGCCGGACCCAACCCGTGCCCCCCGACCGTCATCGGCATCGGTGTCGGCGGCACCTTCGACCACGCGGCCAAGATCGCCAAGAAGGCCCTGATCCGCCGCCTGGACGACACCCATCCCGATCCGGAAATAGCGGCCAAGGAACAGGAACTGGAAGACGCGCTCAACAGCCTGGGCATCGGCCCCATGGGCCTCGGCGGCAAGACCACCGTACTCAGCGTCAAGCTGGCCATGGAACCGTGCCATCTGGCCAGTCTCCCCCTGGCCGTCAATGTCCAGTGCCACTCCCAGCGGCACGAGGAGGTCGTACTCTAATGGCTGAATACAAACTGAACACCCCGTTGACAGATGCAGACATGGCCCAGCTCAAGGCCGGTGATGTCGTGTTCCTGACCGGATACATCTATTCCGCCCGCGATGCGGCCCACAAGAAACTGGTCGACCTGCTGGACGCGGGCAAGGAACTGCCGTTCAAGCTGGAAGGCGCTGCCATATACTACGTCGGCCCCAGCCCGGCCCCTCCCGGACGCCCCATCGGCGCAGCCGGTCCGACCACCAGCTACCGCATGGATTCCTATGCGCCCAGGCTCTACAGCCTCGGCCTCAAGGCGACCATAGGTAAAGGCAAACGCGACGCCGCAACCCGGCAGGCCATGCAGGATCACACTGCGGTCTACTTCGGCGCCACCGGCGGCGCGGGCGCCCTGCTCTCCAACTCCATCGTCAAGTCCACGGTCATCGCCTTTGACGAACTCGGCCCGGAGGCCATTCGTGAAATGCAGGTCCAAGACTTTCCCCTGCTGGTCATCAACGACTCCCACGGCGGTGAACTCTATGCCGTCCCGGACCTGAAAGCCGCAGGCGTCGAATAACGAATTACAACCACAAGGAGATCACAATGGCTTTATTCACCAAACAGGAAGCGCTTGATTACCACTCCATGGGGAGAAAAGGAAAAGTCGAGGTTGTTCCCGTCAAACCGTGCGTGACCCAGAAGCACCTGTCCATGGCCTACAGCCCGGGCGTGGCCCATGCATGCATGGCAATCGCCGAGGACAAGGAAAAATCATACGAATACACCGGCCGCGGCAACCTGGTTGCGGTTGTCTCCAACGGCACCGCCGTGCTCGGTCTGGGCAACATCGGTGCCCATGCAGGCAAGCCGGTCATGGAAGGCAAAGGCGTCCTGTTCAAGGTCTTTGGCGATGTGGACGTATATGACATCAACCTGGACGTCACCGATCCAGACAAGCTGTGCGAGATCACCAAGGCCCTGGAGCCCACCTTCGGCGGCATCAACCTCGAAGACATCAAGGCTCCGGAATGCTTCTACATCGAAGAGAAGCTGAAAAGGGAAATGAACATCCCGGTGTTCCATGACGACCAGCACGGCACGGCCATCGTCACCTCGGCGGGCATGATCAACGCCCTGGAGATCTCCGGCAAGAACGCCGAAGACCTGCGCGTGGTCATCTCCGGCGCTGGCGCGGCCGCCATCGCCTGCACCAACCTGTACCGGAACATGGGCGTGAAATTCGAAAATATCGCCATGTTCGACTCCAGGGGGCATATCAACAAGTCCCGTACCGACCTGAACGAGTTCAAGCAGCAATACGCCACTGAAAAGGCTTACGGTTCCCTGGCCGAGGCCATGGTCGGCGCCGACTGCTTCCTAGGCCTGTCCACCAAGGACATCGTCAGCAAGGACATGGTCAAGTCCATGAGCGACAACTGCCCGATCATCTTCGCCTGCGCCAACCCCGATCCCGAGATCACCTACACCGACGCCAAGGAAGCGCGCCCGGACTGCATCATGGGAACCGGCCGTTCCGACTTCCCCAACCAGGTGAACAACGTGCTCGGCTTCCCGTTCATCTTCCGCGGTGCCCTCGACTGCGGCGCCACCGCCATCACCGAAGAGATGAAACTTGCAGCGGCCCAGGCCCTGGCGGACCTGGCCAAGACCGAAGCCCCCGAATACGTCTGCAAGGCCTTTGGCGTAGACAAGCTTGAATTCGGTCCCGACTACGTCATTCCCAAGGCCCTTGACCTGCGCCTTATCGAATACGTCTCCGTGGCCGTGGCCAAGGCGGCCATGGAAGGCGGCGTGGCCCGCAAGCAACTCGATCTGGATGCTTACAAAAAGGAACTGCGCCAGCGCATTGCCGATTCCAGTAAACGCGTAGGAGCATTTGTCGAATCCTATCACCTCGGAATCTAAGCAGTATACCCGCCGGGCAGGGTTAAGGGTCCCTGCCCGGCTTATGTCCATGAGCCTCAGAGTACCAACACTGGGGTTGCGGTCCAATCAGCGGCACAAGCCGCAAGACAAATGAGGAAAATGAGAATGAGTGCGCAAGCAGAAGAAAGCGGAAGCGGTAAAAGGATCGGGTTCTTTCTCGGACCCATTGTCTTTATCCTGATGATGTTCATACCGGCCCCGGAAGGCATGAAGATCGAAGCCTGGCGCGTGGCGGCGGTCACCGCCCTCATGGCCATCTGGTGGATCACCGAAGCCATCCCCATCCCGGCAACGTCCCTGCTCCCCATCGCCCTGTTCCCCTTGCTGGGAATAATGAAATCCAGTGCGTCCACCGCCCCGTACGCCAACCACCTGATCTATCTGTTCATGGGCGGCTTCTTCCTGGCCGTGACCATGGAGCGGTGGAGCCTGCACAGACGTGTGGCCCTGCTGACCATCAGGGCCATCGGCACCAGTCCCGGACGCATGATCATGGGCTTCATGGTGGCCACCGGATTCCTGTCCATGTGGGTGTCCAACACCGCCACCGCCATGATGATGGTGCCCATCGGCCTGGCCGTCATCCAGCAGGCCACAGGCTTTGATTCCGACACCCTTCGTGCATGTCCCTCCAGCGGCAACAGCCCGGAATACAACTTCGGCAAATGTCTCATGCTCGGCATTGCCTACGCTGCCTCCATGGGTGGTGTGGCCACCATCATCGGCACCCCGCCCAACACGGTCATGGCCGGCATGATGGAAAAAATGTTCGGCGTGCAGATCGGTTTCGGCCAATGGATGCTCTTCGGAGTTCCCCTGTCCATCATCATGATTGCGACCTCCTGGTTCATAATGACCAAGTTCCTCTTCCCCATGGGTGACATGCGGATCGCCGGCGGCGAAAAGATTATCAGCGACGAAGTCAAAAAGCTCGGCCCCATGACCAGCGAGGAGAAAAAAATCGTCGTCGTCGGCTGTTTCGTGGCCACCTTCTGGCTGGCTCGCGGCTTCATGGCGGACATGCCTTTCGTCATCGATATCATGCCCCACTTCAAGTACATCGGCGATGCCACCATCGGTATCCTCGGCTCACTGATCCTCTTTGCCATCCCGGTCAACTTCAAGAAGGGCGAATTTCTCCTGGACTGGAAAACCGCGGT
Source organism: Pseudodesulfovibrio sp. S3 (assembly GCF_004025585.1). Lineage (NCBI taxonomy): Bacteria > Pseudomonadati > Thermodesulfobacteriota > Desulfovibrionia > Desulfovibrionales > Desulfovibrionaceae > Pseudodesulfovibrio > Pseudodesulfovibrio sp. S3. The sequence goes on along the minus strand of NZ_QTZO01000006.1, from coordinate 45,518 downwards.
CAAGATTCCCTGGGACGTCATCCTGCTCTTCGGCGGTGGTCTGGCCATTGCCAACGGTTTTGCCAAGACGGGTCTGGCTGCCTACATCGCCTCCCAGCTCGGCGGCCTTGAAGGCACCAGCATCCTGGTCTTCGTCGGCGCCGTCGTCCTGATCACCATCTTCCTGACGGAGATCACCTCGAACACCGCCACCGCCACCCTGCTCGTCCCGATCATGGGCAGTGCAGCCATTGCCATGGGCGTCAATCCCTACGCCACCATCGTCGGCGCATGTGTCGCCGCCTCCTTTGCCTTCATGCTCCCGGTCGCCACGCCTCCCAATGCCGTTATTTTCGGCAGCGGATGCGTCTCGATCAAACAAATGGCCAAGACCGGTGTCTGGCTGAATATCATCGGCACCATCCTGATCACGGTATTTGTCGTGTACCTCCTGCCGATCCTTTGGGGCGTAGACCTCAATGTCGTACCGGATTGGGCCGTCATACCCAAGTAAACACTCACCCCTGTGGGCGGCTTTAATGCCGCCCACAGGATTTCACTGACACCATCCCCTTACCCATTTGAAAAACGAAGACAGTGCGACTGAGAGGAACGATGCGCCCAAAACCGAAAACAATCCCGATCATGCTGGCAGTAGCAGCACTCCTGGCCGTTGCCGTTTTCGGCTACGTCCAGCCGGGCAAAACGCAGCACATGCCGGTCAGAATCCTGTTCAAGAACAATGGGGGCAAAGTCATTTTCTCCCACCTGACGCACCACCGGGACTATCAGATCGACTGTGCCCAATGCCACCACGACAGGCAGTCGGCCCCGGTCACGGAAAACGATTCCGCCCTGGCTTGCGGGTCATGCCACCCCAATGAATTTAATGAACAATTCGTCACGGAACATATAGATTCCTTCAAGGATGAATCCTACTGCGTCCGCTGCCACCATGTGGAATACAGCTCCGTCAACTTTGATCACGACGAGCACACGGGGTTTGCCAGCGACTGTTCGGACTGCCATCACGGCGCTGAAATCGAACCCGAACCTCAAAAGTGCACCAACTGCCACCAGGAAAAACCCGTTAACGGCCTCCTCAGTATGCGTGAAGCGGGCCACGAGAGTTGCGCCAACTGCCATGACGACATGTTCGACAAGGGCCTGTCCAGTTGCAAGACGTGCCACAACTCGGTGGATATGACCAAATACCAAGGTGACTACACATCGTGCAGCGACTGTCACGATGTGGAAGTCAGGGAACTCGTCATCCCCCGGATGAACGCATTCCATGACCAGTGCCTGTCCTGTCACGAATCCATGGGTGTCGGTCCCTACGGCCCCGATGAATGCAACCAATGCCACATCACCAGGTAAACGGACCATGAACACCCCAGACATTACTACAATGGAACAGGCCGAACTGACCCTGATGCGACACTGCCCGCTGGTGACATGCGGACAGACAGTCAAACGGGGAGAACGACTGGCCACGTCTTCGACCCAAGGCGTCGGGGACATCCACACCCCCATTGCCGGAACAGTCAGCCATGTGGACACCTTCCGCATCCGCATCTCCGCCCAGGACGGCGGGGAGGTCGAACCCTCGGTTCTTTCGGACCTGTCGGGAGAGGCCCTGTACCGAAAGCTTCTCGAATTCGGCGCGGACCTGTCTCCGTTGAACGGATGCACTGAAAACCTGATCATCAACGGTATTGATGCCGAACCCGGCATCCTGATCCGCGAAACCCTTCTTGCCTCCCCCGATGAAACCCTTGAGTGCGGCCTTGAAACCGTTCGGGCACTCTATACCCCAAGGCTGCTCGTCTTGGCCACGCTCAAGGGTTCCTCTCACACCTTGGGAGACCTGCCCACCGTCGGGATCTCCGCCCAATACCCGGCCGGACTCGACCCTTTGGTAGCCCTGGCCGTCACCGGCCAGGAAGCCCCGGCAGACACGGTGGTCATCGGCCTGGAAAAACTCTACCACGTCGGCCGCATCATGAAGACCGGCCTTCCGATAATGGAAACTCCGGTCTCCGTTGACGGCGAAAGCCGAATGGTGCCCCTCGGCAAAGCCGTCGGGTCCATCCTGGAACAGGTCGGGACAACACCGTCCGACCGGGATCGCATCATCCTCGGCGGAATCCTGCGAGGTCGGGCGGCAGCCTCGGTCACTCAGGGAGTGGACCGGGACACCAGCGCCGTGGCCCTGGTCAAAAATCCGGCCCCGGTCACCATGGATACCGCCTGCGTGGGGTGCGGAGAATGCGTCCGCAGATGTCCGGCCCGGCTCGACCCGGCCATGATCACCAGCTTTGCGGAATTCGGCATGTTCGACAAGGCCGAGGCCGAAGGGGTCAAGGCCTGTTTCGAATGCGGCCTGTGCGGATTCTTCTGTCTCGCACACCGTCCCATGCTCCAATACATACGGTTTGCGAAAAACGAATTGGCCCTTGCCAAGGCCCGAATCGGGGAGGAATTGTAACAGTGAAGCCCCTCACACCCTTTGCCCTCACGGTCTCCGTCCCACCCCACAGCCACTGCGGCTCTTCGGTACGGGGCAGAATGTTTGCCATCCTCCTGGCCATGGTCCCTGCGGCCGCCATGAGCGTCGGCAATTTCGGCATGCCCGCACTCCGGGTCATGGCCCTGTCCATGAGCGCCGCTGTCCTGGCCGAGGCCGCCTGTCACCGTTTCATGGGCCGGGACTCCGACATCGCGGACCTCCACGCCTTCACGGTGGGGCTATCCTTCGCCTTTCTGCTGCCCGCCTCGGCTCCCTGGTGGCTGGTCGTCTTCGGCAGTGCAGCCTCAATTGCCCTCGGAAAGATGATCTTCGGCCCCCTGGGCGGCAGCCCCTTCTGCGCCCCGCTCATCGGCTGGGCCATATGCCGTATTTCCTGGCCGGTGTTCATGGATGTCGACGCCTCCATGCTGACCATGGACCTGACCTATCCCCTTGGCCAACTCAAGAATTTCGGTCTGGACGCGGTCATGATCACCGACACGAAGCAACTCTTCATCGGCAAGCAGCTGGGTGGCCTCGGTGCGGTCCAGGCTGCCGGAGTGCTTCTGGGCGGCGTTTTCCTCGTGGTCAAAAAGCACATCTCGTCCATAATCCCCGTCGGCGTCATCAGCGGCGTACTGCTCACGGCCGGACTGTTCAACATGCTGACGCCGGGCGTCTACGCCACGCCTGCGTTTCACCTGCTCACCGGGTCCACGCTCTTCGGCGCATTCTTTTTGGCCACGGACGGTCCGTCCTCGCCCAACAGGCAGATTCCGATGCTCCTGTTCGGCCTGCTCATCGGCATGATGATCGTCATCATCCGCGTGTACGGCACGTATCCGGACGGCGTTCCCTTTGCCATCCTGATCGCCAACCTTTTCACCCCGGCCTTCGAGCGCATCCGCCCCCGGCCTTTCGGCGCGAGGTAACCATGAAAGAAATGATCAAAATGATGGTCGTCCTGTCCCTGATCTGCGGCCTTGCGGGTGTCACCCTGGCCGCTCTCAAGGAGGCCACGGCCCCCACAATAGAAGAACAGGTGCTCAACTACGTCCAGGCTCCCGCCATCGTCTCGGTCCTGAACGACTACGACAACAATCCCATCAAGGATCGCAAGCAGTTCGATATCAACGGACGCACGGTCACCGTGTTCCCGGCAATGGTTCAAGGCAGCCTCAAAACCGTGGCCTTCGAGACCAGCGGCAAGGGCTATGGGGGCAACATCGGCGTCATGGTCGGCTTCGACCTCGGCTCCGACACCTTGTCCGGCATCGGCATCACCACCCTGAAGGAAACGCCGGGGCTGGGGTCCCGTGTGGTCGAACACGGCTACACCACCCAGTTCAAGGGCCATTCGATCGACGCCGTCAATCTCAAGAAAAACGGCGGCGACATCGAAGCTGTGTCCGGAGCGACCATATCCTCCACCGGAACCGTATCAGCCATCCGGGACGCCATCGTCATATACAACACCCTCAAAACAAAATTCGCCGACAGCTGGTCCTGATCCACGCGGCTTATCTGGAGTGAACAATGCATAGACTGTGGAAAGAATTTTCAAAGGGACTTTGGAAAGACCTGCCCCCGTTCAAGCTGGTCCTGGGGCTCTGTCCGGTGCTGGCCGTGACCAATACGGCAAACAACGGCCTGGGCATGGGAATGGCCGTCATCTTCGTTCTGACCCTTTCCAACCTGGTGGTCTCCCTGCTGCGGAAACTCATTCCGCCCAAGGTCCGCATCGCCTGCTTCATCGCCGTCTCCGCATCGCTGGTCGTGGCAGTGGAGCTGCTCATGCAGGCCTATGCCTATCCCCTGTATCAGCAGCTCGGCATCTTTGTGCCGCTGATCGTGGTCAACTGTATCATCCTGGGCAGAGCCGAGGCCTTTGCCTCCAAAAACGGTCCCCTGATGTCCATGGCCGACGGCATGGGCATGGGGATCGGCTTCACCATGTCGCTGACCTTCCTCGGCGGACTCAGGGAAGCGCTCGGCACCGGCACGCTGTTCGGCGCCAACATAGCCTGGAACGGTTTCGAACCACTGGGATTGATGGGTGAGGCCCCGGGTGCGTTCATCAGCCTGGGCATCCTTCTGGCCCTCATGACCTTTGCGCAGAACATCCAGCGCAAACGACAGGGCCTGGCTGCGGCCCAAGCCCCCACCCATGACTGCGGCTCCTGCGGCGGCTGCGGTCAAGCCTCAAACTGCTCATAGCGGAGAGAACCGGCAATGCAAGAATTCTTCCTCCTCTTCATCAGCGCGATATTCGTCAACAACATCGTCCTGGCCCAGTACCTCGGCAACTGCCCCTTCATCGGCACGTCCAAGGACTCCGGCGTGGCCATAGGCATGGGCGGCGCAGTGGTCTTCGTGGCGGTCATGGCCACGGGCTTCACATGGCTGGCCCAGCATCACGTCCTGGCACCATACGGACTGGGCTACCTCCAGACCCTGGTCTTCATCCTGCTCATCGCCGCCCTGGTGCAATTCGTCGAGATGTTCCTCAAGAAAATGGTTCCGCCTCTCTATAAGTCCCTGGGCATCTTCCTGCCGCTGATCACCACCAACTGCGCCGTCATGGGTATCGCCCTGATATGCCAGCGGGAGGAATTCGGTCTGCTGCACTCGGTCATGTTTTCCTTTGCCTCGGGGATGGGTTTCATGCTCGCCCTGGTCCTGCTGGCGGGCATCCGCGAGAGACTGGCCGTGCGCCGACTGCCCATGTCCATGCGGGGAACACCCATCGGCCTGATCATGGCCGGACTCATGTCCCTGACATTCTTTGCTTTCAAGGGAATGATCTAACAACCGGAACCAAAACCAGCAGACAGGATACAGCATCATGATAGTGACTTCCGGATTGACTCTTTTCAGCATAGGCTTGGGGGCGGCAGCCATCCTGGGCATTGCCTCCAAACTCCTCTATGTGAAGGAAGACCCCCGCATCAGCCTGATCGAGGACAATCTTCCCGGCGCCAACTGCGGCGGCTGCGGTTATCCCGGCTGCTCGGGCGCGGCTGCGGCCATTGTGGCAGGCAAGGCGTCGGCCTCGGTCTGCATCGTGGCCGATGCCGAAACCAGCAAACTGGTCGCCGGCATCATGGGCCAGGAAGTCGTGGAACGCGAGCCGGAGCTGGCCATCCGCGACTGTACCGGCGGTACCCGCGCCGCCGAAGCCTACCACTATGAAGGCGTTCTGGACTGCCGGATCGCGCATCAGTTGTACGGCGGTTCCAAGACCTGTCCCGAAGGGTGTCTGGGATTGGGCAGTTGTGTCCGCGCCTGTCCGTTCAACGCCATCCAGATGGGCCAAGACGGGTTGCCCGTCATCGATCCGCAGGAATGCAAGGCCTGTGGCAACTGCGTGGACGCCTGCCCGCGCGGGGTCATTGCCGTCTCCGGCATGTCCGCCCGGCTGCTCCACCTGAACCAGACCACGGACTGCCTGGCTCCCTGTCGCCAGAAATGCCCCGCACAGATCAATATTCCCAGATATATAGAACAGATAAAGGCCGGAGATTACGACGGCGCACTGATGACCATCAGGGAGCGCAATCCCCTGCCCGTGACCTGTGGCCGGGTCTGCCCCCGCCCCTGCGAAACAGAGTGCCGTCGCCAGTACGTTGACGAAACCGTGGGCATCAACATGCTCAAACGATTCGTGGCCGACCGCGAACTCCATTCCGGGCAAAGACTGGTCATACCCTGTGCCCAGGACAGCGGCAAAAAAGTCGCCATCATCGGCGGCGGCCCCGCCGGTCTGTCCTGCGCCTACTTCCTGCGCCGCCTCGGTCATCACCCCACCATCTTCGAGGCCATGCCCCACCTTGGCGGGCAGACCCGATACGGCATCCCCGAGTACCGTCTCCCCAAGGCAGACCTCGACTGGGAAATCCAGGGCATCCTCGACCTCGGGGTCGAAACACGGATGAACACCAGATTCGGCGTGGATTTCACCATCGAGACCCTCAAGGCCGACGGATATGAAACCATCTTTCTCGGTATCGGCGCCTGGCAGGCCTCCGGCATGTACGCCGAGGGCGAGGACCTGGATGGAGTCATGGGCGGCATCGAATTCCTGACGGCGCACGCACTGGGCCAGAAACCGGAGACCGGCAAGCGCGTCATCGTGGTCGGCGGCGGCAATACGGCCATTGACGCGGCCCGGACCGGTGTGCGGCTCGGCGCGGAGGTCACCCTGATGTACCGCCGGACACGGGCTGAAATGCCTGCCGATATGGAAGAGATCGTCGGTGCCGAAGAGGAAGGCGTCCAGTTCAAGTTCCTGGCTGCTCCGGCCCGCGTCATCGGCGACGAGAACGGACACGCGACCCACCTGGAATATTACGAAATGGAATTAGGCGAGCCGGACGCATCCGGCCGCCGCAGCCCGATCAAGAAGGAAGGATCGGAACAGCGCATGGCTGCCGACCTGATCATCCCGGCCATCGGCCAGAAACCCGACCTCTCCTGCCTGTACGAAGACGGCGAGGAGGGGGCCTGCCCCTTGGAGACCACGCGCTGGCAAACCATTGTTGCCGACGAGAAGACCTTTGAAACGGCCATCCCCGGCGTATTCACCGCAGGGGACGTATACACCGGCCCGGACCTGGTCATCTCGGCCATCGGCGACGGCCGCAAGGCTGCACGGTCCATGCACTACTTCATGACCCAGGGGACCATTCCGGTTCCCGAAACGACCCAGAAGGGAATGATTCCCTATACCCTGTTCAAGGAAATAGACGTGGCCGAACGAAAGAAACGGGCCGTATTGCCCCACCTCTGCCACGGCGACGAACGCAACTGCACCTTCAACGAGGTGGAAGGTACGCTTTCGGAAAGCGATGCCATGGCCGAAGCTGACCGCTGCCTGCGTTGCGGGCTGATCTGCTACGACAGCGACTCGGCATTGGAAGCCCGCCACTTTGACGGCGCGATACACAAATAACCATACCATACCCGTCCTCGAGGATCGTGAACCCGGCAACCCCTTATGCCTAAGCCGGGATCACGTTCGGGAGGGCTCTGCCACGGCAGAGTCCTCCCTCCTCCCGAGCAAGTACAAAGGATCAACGGCATGTCAAAAAGCCTGTACATAGCGGCAACTGAACCGAGAAGCGGCAAATCAGCCATCGTCCTGGGCGTGATGCAGCTCCTGCGGACTCATGTGCAACGAGTGGCCATTTTCCGGCCCATCATCAGCGATCATCTGGAAAACACCCGGGACCACGATATCGACCTGGTGATCCGGCACTTCAAGCTCGACGTGAAATACGACCGCACCCATGCCTATACCCTGAGTGAAGCGCAACGGATGCTCAATGAAGGGCAACAAGCTCTACTGCTTGAAAATACGCTGAACAAGTTCAAGGAACTGGAAAAAGAATACGATTTCGTCCTCTGCGAAGGCACCGACTACATCGGAGGCAATGCGGCACTGGAATACGAAATGAACGTCTCCATCGCCTCCAACCTCGGCTGCCCGGTCCTGCTGGTGGTCAACGGCCGGAACAAGAACGAGACCGAACTCTGCGACTCGGCTCAGCGGACCATCGAGACCTTCGAACAAAAGGGATTGGAAGTCCTGGGGCTGGTCATCAACCGGGCCAGACCGGACCTGCCAAGGACTGTGCTGGACGACATCAAGGGACGGACGCACTCCACGCATGCCCTGCTGACCTACATCATCCCCGACGACAAGCGGTTGGGCAATCCGACCATCCACGACGTCATCAAGTGGCTGGACGCCAAGGTCCTCTACGGCCACGGCAGCCTTGACCAGCCGGTGGACAACTTCCTGGTCGCGGCCATGCACATCGGCAACTTTCTCAACTACATTTCGGACGGAAGCCTGATCATCACTCCCGGCGACCGCTCGGACATCATCCTGGCCAGCATCACCTCCCGCCAGTCGTCCTCCTTCGGCAATATCGCGGGCATGGTCCTGACCGGCGGCATTCAGCCGACCGAGACCGTCCATCGCCTGATCGAGGGGTGGACCGGCGTTCCGCTGCCCATCCTGAGCGTGGAGGGGCACACCTTCAAGATCACTCAGATACTCCAGGCCCTGCACGGCACCATCGACCCGGAACACCCGGCAAAAATCGCCTCGGCCATAGGGTTGTTCGAGTCCTGCGTGGACACCGAGGAACTGCGCAAACGGCTGGGCACGACCGTGTCCACCAAAATCACGCCGTTCATGTTCGAATACAACCTTGTGGAAAGGGCCAAGGCCGAGCGGCAGCACATCGTCCTGCCCGAGGGTACGAGCGACCGCATTCTCCAGGCCACGGAAATTCTCCTGCGCCGCGGCGTGGCGGACATCACCCTGCTGGGCAACGAAACAGCCATCCGGGAGCAGGCGCTGAGGCTGGGCCTCCAGATTGAGGAGGCGAAGATCGTCGATCCGGTGACCTCACCGCACTTCCTGACCTATGCGGAGCGCTACTTTGAAGAACGCAAGCACAAGGGCATCCGCATGGAGGACGCCAAGGACCGCATGAGCGATCCGACCTATTTCGGCACCATGATGGTCAAGGCCGGAGATGCGGACGGCATGGTCTCCGGATCGGTCACCACCACGGCCCAGACCATCCGCCCGGCCTTTGAATTCATCAAGACCAAGCCGGAAGCCTCCATTGTTTCGTCGATCTTCCTGATGTGCATGGGCGACCGGGTGGTCTGCTTCGGCGACTGCGCGGTTAATCCCAAGCCCGATGCCCGCCAACTGGCGGAAATCGCCCTCAGCTCGGCAGAGACGGCCCGGATCTTCGGCATCGAACCCAAGGTCGCCATGCTCTCCTACTCCACGGGTGAATCCGGCACCGGCGCCGAGGTCGAAAAGGTGGCCGAGGCCACGCGCATCGCCCGCCAGCTTGCCGAAGAACGCCATCTGGACCTGGCCATCGAAGGCCCGCTCCAATACGACGCCGCCGTGGACCCGGAGGTCGCCCGCGCCAAGATGCCGGACTCCGATGTGGCCGGTCATGCCACGGTCTTTGTCTTCCCGGACCTGAATACCGGCAACAACACCTACAAGGCCGTGCAGCGGTCCGTGCCGGGATCAACGGCCATCGGCCCCGTGCTGCAGGGACTCAACAAACCCGTCAACGACCTGAGTCGGGGATGCCGTGTGCGTGACATCGTCAACACCGTGGCCATCACCGCCATACAGGCCCAGGCCGAAAAGGACTCCTGACATGAATATCCTGGTCATCAACTGCGGCAGCTCCTCGCTCAAATACCAACTGCGCGACATGGAAACCCACAGCGTCACCGCCAGCGGCATCGTCGAACGGATCGGCGAATCCATGGGCCGGATCGTCCACAAGTCCTTCCCGGAAAAATACCCCGAAGCCAGGGATTTGGAGGAACTGCCCATACTCAACCACGAGGCGGCAATGAAGCTGATGGTCGCCAGGCTGACCAACTGCGTCATCCAGTCTCCGTCCGAGATCGACGCCATCGGCCACAGGGTGGTCCAGGGCGGCGAGCATTTTTCCGAGCCGGTCCTGGTGGACGACGAGGTCATCCGGCTTATCGACTCGGTCATACCGCTGGCCCCGCTGCACGGGTCCAACCTGACCGGCATACGGCAGGCCATGGAACTCTTTCCGGGCACGCCCAACGTGGTGGTGTTCGACACGGAGTTTCACCAGACCATCCCCCGCCACGCGCACCTGTACCCGATACCCATGGCCCTGTATGATGATCTGAAAATCCGTAAATACGGTTTTCACGGGACGTCGCACAAGTACGTGACCAAGGCTGCGGCCGCCCATCTGGGCAAAGGGGCGGACAAGGTCAACCTGATCACCATCCACCTCGGAAACGGCTGCTCCATGGCCGCCGTGCGCCACGGGAAATGCATGGACACCACCATGGGGCTGACCCCGCTTGCCGGATTGATGATGGGCACCCGCTGCGGCGACATAGACCCGGCGGTGCATGCCTTTCTGGCAAAGAACAAAGGCTACACCCTCAGCGAGATCGATACCCTGCTCAACAAATCGAGCGGCCTGCTCGGAATATGCGGATACAACGACATGCGCGACATCCATCAGGCCAGGGACAACGGCGACCAGAAAGCCCAACTGGCCTTTGAGATGTTCGCCTACCGGGTCAAGACGACCATCGGCGCCTACCGGGCCATCGTGGGCCGAACAGACGCACTGGTCTTCACCGCCGGGATCGGGGAAAACGACAGGTACGTCCGCGCCCTTGCCTGCCAGGGGCTGGAATCTCTGGGCATCAAACTCGACCCGAACAAGAACGACAGCACAGCCCCCGGCATCCGAAGCATTCATGCGGACGACAGCCAGGTAAGAATACTCATCATCCCCACCGACGAGGAGCTGGAGATAGCCGAGGCCACGGTCCAGGTCGTCAACAACTGAGTGCGGAACCCACCGGTCACAAACAGCTTTACCAACAGAACCAAACGGAGCATCCAATGTCCAAGAAAATGAAAACCATGGACGGCAACACTGCCGCAGCGCACGTTGCCTATGCACTGACCGAGACAACGGCCATCTACCCGATCACCCCCTCCTCCACCATGGGGGAAATAGCCGAGGAATGGGCTGCCCAGGGCCGCCTGAACATATTCGGACAGCAGGTCAAGGTCCGCCAGTTGCAGAGCGAGGCCGGAGCGGCCGGAGCCGTGCACGGCGGACTGGCGGGCGGGACGTTGACCACGACCTTCACCGCCTCCCAGGGGCTACTGCTCATGATCCCCAACATGTACAAAATCGCAGGCGAACTGCTGCCCGGCGTGTTCCACGTATCGGCCAGGGCCATTGCAGGACATGCCCTGTCCATTTTCGGCGACCATCAGGACGTCATGGCCTGCCGCCAGACCGGCTTTGCCATGCTCGCCTCGGCATCGGTGCAGGAGGTCATGGACCTGTCCCTGGTGGCGCACCTGTCCTCCATTGAGGCCAGCGTCCCCTTTGTCAGCTTCTTCGACGGGTTCCGCACCTCCCATGAAATCCAGAAGATCGAGACCATCGACTATGAGGATATGAAACCCCTGGTGAACATGGACAAGGTCAAGGCATTCCGCGCCAAATCCATGAACCCGGAGCGGCCCAACATCCGCGGCACGGCCCAGAATCCCGACATCTACTACCAGGGCCGCGAAGCCGCCAATGCCTATTACGACGCCCTCCCCTCCATCGTGGAGGAATACATGACCAAGGTCTCGACGCTGACCGGCCGCGCATACAAGCCCTTCGACTATGTGGGCGCACCGGACGCCGACAGGGTCATCATCGCCATGGGCTCCTCCTGCGAAACCATCGAGGAAGTGGTCAACGCACTGACCGCCAAAGGCGAAAAAGTCGGCCTGATCAAGGTCAGGCTGTACCGTCCCTTTTCCGCAAAACACCTTTTAGCCGTGCTGCCGGAATCAGCCAGCACCGTCACCGTCCTGGACCGTACCAAGGAACCCGGTGCACTGGGCGACCCCCTCTACATGGACGTGAACACGGTGTGCAGGGAGAACGGCATCGCGACCACGATACTGGCCGGACGCTACGGCCTGGGGTCCAAGGAATTCACCCCGGCCATGGCCAAGGCCGTCTATGACAACATGACGGCCGCCGAACCCAAACAGCACTTCAACGTTGGTATCAACGACGACGTCACCAACACGTCACTTCCCGTTGCCGGGACACTGGACACCACCCCGTCGGGCACGGTCCAGTGCAAGTTCTGGGGACTGGGTTCCGACGGAACCGTGGGAGCCAACAAACAGGCCATCAAGATCATCGGCGACAATACCGACATGTATGCCCAGGGATACTTTGCCTACGACTCCAAGAAGTCGGGCGGCATCACCATCTCCCACCTGCGGTTCGGCGACAAGCCCATCCAGTCCACCTACCTGGTGACCGCTGCGGACTACATCGCCTGCCACAACCCGAGCTACGTCAACCAGTATGATGTCCTGGAAGGGATCAAGGACGGCGGCACCTTTGTCCTGAACACCTCCTGGACCGCTGACGACATGGACGCCAAGCTTCCGGCGGCCATGCGCAGAACCATCGCCCGAAAGAAACTCAAGTTCCATACCGTGGATGCAGTCAAGATCGCGGGTGAGGTCGGCCTGGGCGGACGCATCAACATGATCATGCAGACCGCCTTCTTCAAGCTGGCCGACGTCATTCCCTTTGATCAGGCCGTGACCCTGCTCAAGGACGGTATCAAAAAAGCCTACGGCAAGAAGGGCGACAAGATCGTCAACATGAACAATGCCGCCGTGGACAATGCCGAAGACGCCATCGTGTCCATCCCGGTTCCCGAAACCTGGCTGGATCTGGCGGACGATGCCCCGGTCTCCGAAGGCGTGCCGGAATACGTGACCAGGGTCATGCGTCCGGTGCTCGCGCAGAAGGGCGATTCCCTGCCTGTTTCGGCCTTTTCCGTGGACGGGACCATGCCCGTGGCCACCGCCAAATATGAAAAACGCGGCGTGGCCATCAACGTGCCCGAATGGATTGCGGGCAACTGCATCCAGTGCAACCAGTGCGCCTTTGTCTGCCCCCACTCCGCCCTGCGCGCCGTGCTGGCCACCGACGACGAACTGGCGAGCGCTCCGGCGACCTTCACCACCCTGGACGCGGCAGGCAAGGACGTCAAAGGCATGCACTTCCGGTTGCAGGTGAACGCCCTGGACTGCCTGGGCTGCGGCAACTGCGCCGATATCTGCCCGGCCAAGGAAAAGGCGCTGGTCATGAAGCCCATCACCACCCAGACCGGTGAGCAGGTGCCCAACTACGACTTTGCCGAAACCGTTTCCTACAAAGAGGCCTTCAAGCGCGACACGGTCAAGGGCAGCCAGTTCCGCCAGTCTCTGCTGGAATTCTCCGGGGCCTGCGCGGGCTGCGGCGAGACCCCGTATGTCAAGGTGCTGACCCAGCTCTTCGGCGAAAGAATGGTCATCGCAAATGCCACGGGCTGCTCCTCCATCTGGGGTGCATCCGCTCCTTCAACGCCCTACTGCACCAATGCGGAAGGACACGGCCCGGCCTGGGGCAATTCCCTGTTCGAAGACGCGGCCGAATTCGGCTACGGCATCGACATGGCCCTCTCCCATCGACGCGACGCACTGGCCCAATTGGCCGCTCAGGCGGTTGAAAACGGCTGTTCCGACGCGCAGAAAACAGCCCTGTCCGGCTGGCTGGAAAACAGGAACAACGGGGCCGCATCCAGCGAATGGGGCGCCAAGCTGAAACAGGCCCTGAAAGGGGAAACCGACGGCATTCTCGGCGAGATAGCCTCCATGTCGGACCTGTACACCAAGAAATCCATATGGGTTTTCGGCGGCGACGGCTGGGCCTACGACATCGGATACGGCGGCCTGGACCATGTCCTGGCTTCCGGCGAGGACGTCAACGTCCTGGTCATGGACACCGAAGTCTATTCCAACACCGGCGGCCAGTCGTCCAAGGCAACCCCGCTCGGCTCCATCGCCAAATTCGCCGCCGCAGGCAAGCGGACCGGCAAGAAGGATCTGGGCCGCATGGCCATGACCTACGGATACGTGTACGTGGCCCAGGTGGCCATGGGTGCCGACAAGCAACAGATGCTCAAGGCATTCAGGGAAGCCGAGGCGTATAACGGCCCCTCGCTGATCATCTGCTATGCCCCGTGCATCAACCAGGGCATCAAGAAGGGCATGGGCAAGACCCAGCTTGAACAGAAGCTGGCAGTCCAGTCCGGTTATTGGCCGCTGTTCCGATACAATCCGGCCCTGGCCGACGAAGGAAAGAATCCGTTCACCCTCGAATCCAAGGGATCGGACGGCTCGCTGCAGGAATTCCTGTCCGGCGAAAACCGGTACGCCATGCTCGAAAAATTCCACCCTGAAACGTCCAAGGCCCTGCGGGAGCGGATCGAACAGGACTACCAAAAACGCTACACGCAGTTCGAGTACATGGCCGCAGCGGAATATGGTGCACCGACACAGGATGCCGCCCCCCTGTGCGAGGCGACCAGCACGGCAGAACACTCCCGTCCCGGCAGCGGCGACGCCTGCGATGATGGGAGGTAACATAGTACCGCAAAGCCCATTTTGTGACCGCAACTTACAAGATATCAGCCTCCATTAGGACCGCTGGGCTTTGCGAAGGGCCTTCCGCCTACAAGCGGAAGGCCCGATTTCTCCACAAGAAAAGGGGGAACTCGTCCGAGTTCCCCCTTTTCATTATTTCAGGCGCGTACTGCTTCGACTAGTTGCGGATCTTCGCGTTATCGACCTGAACCTCGGTATACATGAAGTTCCGAACGATCACGCCATCCACTTCCAGCTCATTGGTTTCGTTCGCCATCTGTTGCATTTCTGCATCATCGATGTACAGGAGCAACTCGCCGGTGCCGTCGGAGAAGATAAACTCATTGGACTGGATCTTCTTGACGATGTGGCCGCTCAGGACCACGTTGGTGTCCACGCCGGAAGCCTTGGCCTCGGCAACAGTGCTGGCCTTGGGCTGGCCGGATGCCAGACAGGTTGTAGCGGAAATAACCATCACGAACAGAACCAGAATCAAGCTAAAACGTTTCATAATCATACCCTCAAAATTTGTGTGTGCTGCCATAATCTTCCGGGACCTCCCCGAATCACGATTGTGTAATACCACAACACAACCTTTTATCCAGAAAAATTTGATCGCATAACCATACGTAATATTTATTTATTTTGAAAAAGTTGCGTTTTTGATTGATCGGTCAATCAAAATAGCCCCGCAAAAAGACCTTCACACGCCTCCGGCAGGCCTCCCGGGGAAATGGCACAATGAGTCTGTCCGCAAATCGGTCGAACCGCGATTGTCGCACCCTTGTCTCAGTGGATTCGGGCAGTGCATATCTTTCTTTCTGAAACAGCGGCCCTGCCATCCCATGCCCGGCCCATGAACGCCCAAGACAACCAGAACAGCGCAGGTTCAGACCTGGGAAAAGACCGGAAAACCACCGCCACCTGAACGGCAGCCTGGTCAGAGACACCATTTGCGCAGCAATGAGGACAGGAAGCAGGCCGTCAGTCAAAACGAACTAAGCCGCTGGAAGACCTATGTATCTTAAGCATGATTCGAGAAGAAATTCACTCAGCAGATAATAATCATACCAATATGCCCTCGGGTTCGTCAACAGCTCAACCATTTGATATTGTTGAATAATTCAATTGACAAACTCAAGTCGGCATGGCAGATATCCAATTCAGCCGACAGGCTGTCCGAGACAGGGACGGTCATGACCATGCCGGCATGGCAATGCATTGTTCAACGCATTCATCTGCACCCCAACCGCACAGAGGAAAAGATGAAACAGGACACCCCCAGCCTCACTGCATATAGAGTTGCCCTGATGCGCGCGGCGCACCAGATTTATGACAATCCGACAGTGTTCGAAGACCCTGTGGCGCTAGCGATCATCGGTCCTCACGGCGCGGCGGAACTCCGGTCAAAAAAGCGACAGCTCAGAACAAGACTGCACAGCAATTTACGAGCTATAGTGGTTGCGCGCAGCAGACTTGCCGAGGACGCACTTTCCGAGGCGGTCAAGTGCGGAGTCCGTCAATACGTCATTCTTGGTGCCGGACTCGACACCTTTGCCTACCGTAATCCGTATTCCGCTCTTGGCTTGAACATATTCGAAGTCGACCACCCTGACACACAGGAATGGAAAATCAAGCAACTGAAGGCGGCAGCGATATCAATACCCGAAAATTTGACTTTCACTCCTGTGGACTTTGCAAAGCAGTCATTGGCGGGACCGTTGCAGAAATCCGGGTTCGATACAAATCAGCCCACGTTTTTTTCATGGCTTGGCGTGACGATGTATCTACCCGCTGCGTCCATGTTGAAAACGTTGCAATACATCGCCTCGTCAACTCCTTCCGGGAGCGAAGTCATATTTGATTATATCATTCCACCTTCTTCGCAGGGCATTCTGCGTCGAGTGGTTTTCAGCCTGTTGTCCAAAAAGGTCGGACGGGCTGGCGAACCGTGGATAAGCTTTTATGATCCCGATGCGCTGAAAACAGAGCTGAAAGCTCTCGGGTTCACCCAACTGACGGATTTTGGGCCTGAAGAACTCAATTCGCTCTTTTTCAAGGATCGAAAAGATGCACTCAGGATCGGCAGTTTCGGACATGTAATGAAAGCCCATAGTTAACGGAGAAAGACGGCCTTCATCGGGTCCATTCTAACAGACGAACAAAAGCAGGCCCTCGGCAACGAACGGGAGCCGCGCCATGCAGCCGAAAACTTCGATTCACAAAGATACGCGGCCCGAATCGGGCAACCCATTATAATCTCTTTGAAACGCTTTATCTTCAGCCACAAACATGTATTGTTGCATTAAAGCAATACGTTCACAGCAGCGGGGGATAACGTGCACCGTTACGACGACATGTCAAAACAATCATTGATTGTTGAACTGGAAAGCCTTCGTCGGCGCGTCAGAGAGCTTGAAGACACTCCACTGCGCAACCTTCTGGAACAGACATCCCTGATCGGCATCGCCCTGGACTCCCAGGCCAGAATAACTTCCGCCAATGCCAACTTCCTGAAACTGACCGGCTGGTCCGAGACCGACATTCTCGGGCGGGACTGGTTTGACATGTTCATTCCTGCTGAGCGGCGCGGCCAAGCCCGCGAAGCGTTCAAACAAATCATGGACAACGCGGAGATAGGTGAATACGCCAGATTTGATAATGAAATCATTGCTCATAACGGTGAACACAAACGTATCAGCTGGTTCAACATGCTTACCATAAACACCGACGGGGTGATCCAAAATACCACCTGTCTGGGCGAAGACCTGACAGAGGAACGCAGGGCGGAGTCGGTCAAACTGGCCCGATTGAAGCTGTTGGAAAGCTCCACCTCAAAACCCCACTCGGAGTTGCTGGCCGAAACCATCGACATCGCCGAAGAACTGACAAACAGTAAAATCGGTTTTCTCCATTTTCTCGAAAGCGACCAAAAAACCATCTCCCTCCAGGCCTGGTCGTCGAAAATGACCAGCGGATCTTGTCTGCGAAAGGGGTCGGGGAAAAACTACGACCTGGATATGGCGGAAGTATGGACGGGCTGCATCCAAACACGCACTCCCGTCGTGCACAACGCTCCCCCACTCATGAAAGGAAAAAAGATACTCCCCGAAGGACACCCGGCCATTCAGCGCTTACTGGTGGTCCCCGTCATACGCGGCGGCAAGGTCATGGCCGTACTCGGCGTGGGTAATAAACCTGTCGATTACAATGCTACCGACATCAAAACCACATCGCTCCTTGCGGACCTGACTTGGGAAATCATCGAAGGGCGCCGACAGGAGGAAAACTCCAACCGCATGAGCCAGTTACTGACACAAGCACAGAACTTGGCCCAGGTCGGCGGTTGGGAACTGAATCTCATTTCCAACACATTCTACTGGACCGAAAGCATGTACCGGATTTTCGGGTACGCTTCTGATGAAATCCAAAACAACCATCAATTCTTCATGGAGAACATCGTCCACCCGGACGACAGGGAATTGATCGACACCGCCTTTGAAAGCATCTTTACCCAAAAACAAACCGTTTCCGTAACATTCAGAATCATCAGGAAAGACGGCAAGGTGCGGACCATGGAAGGCCAGGCCACCCCTGAACTCGACACAAAGGGAAAAATCATCCGCATCTATGGTGCAAACCTCGACATCACCAGACGCAATGAAATCGAAACGGAATTGCAGCAGAACCTCGCCCTTAACATGTCCCTTGCCAGGCTTTACCGTCCCATCGTGTCCTCGGGCACCTCGTTGACATCGGCATCCAACGCCTTTTTGAAGGAGGCCCAACGAATCACCGGCAGCGGGGACGGCTTTGTCAGTGCCGTCAACGATGACGGTGTGCTGGTCGTTCAAGCCCACACTAAGACCATGGACATGAACACCATGACCGACAAGGACAAAGACATCATTACTGCCCTTAACCCCAGCGACAAATCTTCAAATCCATGGGGACACGGCGTGAACACGCAACGCCCCCACATATACGACAATAAAAGCGCGCAACCCTCCGAACCGGAAGAGGTGGACGAACGCGCCAGCATACGAAACATGCTCGCCGTCCCGGTATTGCTCGGCAACGACCTTGTCGGCCAGATCGTCCTTGCCAACAAACCTGACGATTACAGCCGCCGGGACATGCAGATGGTCACTCGCCTGGCGTCATACTATTCGCTGGCCATACAACGGCTCATAAGCAAGAAGGCCCTGACTTCCCAAAGGGATCTGATGCAGAGCATCCTGACCGGCATACGCGCTGCCATCGTGCAAATCGATCCACAGACGCAGATCATTGAAACAATCAACGATGTTGCGCTCGAAATGCTTGGCGGTCCGGAGGAGGACTATGTCGGCAAGATCTGCGATGTCTTCTGCTGGAAGGCCAGGGATGCAAACGGGTTTCTGGATTGCCCCGTAAAAAAAAGGCCGGTGACGGACAAGGAGATGCCCATCAAGTGCCACGACGGGACCAATCTTCCCGTCCTGAAGACGGTGCTCAGGGAAACCATCAACGGCCAGGAAAAATTCCTGGAGGTCTTCTTTGATATCTCGGAACGAAAAGAACTGGAGCGACAGTTGGCGCTGGCGCAGAAACTGGAGTCCATAGGTCAGCTTTCAGCCGGCATTGCGCACGAGATCAACACCCCTGTCCAGTATCTCACCGACAACCTCAACTTTCTGTCGACTTCCTTTGAAACCCTGAAAGATATGGTCAACAGGCTCCATGGCTGCATATGCAAAGCGGAAAAAGACGGAACAGAACTGGTCATTGACGAAGAATGGCAACGACTCGACATGGATTTCATCCTCAAAGAAATTCCCATGGCCCTCAACCAATCAAGGGACGGGATAGACAGGGTGACCACGATTGTCCGTGCCATGAAACGATTTTCCCATCCGGGTATGGATAGCATGCAGCTTGCCGACATCAACGAGGCCTTGCAAACAACGGTCACTATCAGCAAAAACGAATGGAAATACCATACCAGCGTCGCCTATCATCTCGCAGAGGACATTCCCCTGGTGCCATGCCTGCTCAACGACCTCAATCAGGTGTTTCTGAACATCATCATGAACGCATCCCAAGCCATCGCAGAGGTGTTCGAAGAAACAAAGGAGCACGGAACCATCGATATCCGGACCTGGCATGACGACCACTGGGTATGTATCGAAATCAGCGACACAGGGACCGGGATACCCGAATCCGTTTTGCCGAGAGTTTTCGACCCATTTTTCACGACAAAAGAAGTAGGCCTTGGCACAGGCCAGGGATTAGCGTTATGTTATTCCATCGTTGTAGACAAACATCATGGGACCATAGATTTCACCAGTGAAGTCGGCGTGGGAACTACATGCACCATACGACTCCCATTACTTGGCGCAGGTACAACAAATGTCCAATAAAATTAGAATATTATTCGTTGATGACGAAACAAACGTCCTGGCCGCTCTCAAGCGGATGCTTCGCTCCATGCGGGAAACCTGGTCCATGGATTTCGCCGATTCCGGAGCTGCCGCATTGAACCTGTTCAAGAAAAAAAAATACGATGTGATCGTGTCCGACATCCGTATGCCGGGCATGGACGGCGCAGAACTGCTCAACAAGGTCAAGAACATGCATCCCGAAGTGATACGGATTGCGCTTTCCGGCCAGGTAGACCTCAACGAGGTCATACGGAGCATACGGGCGGTACACCAGTACATCTCAAAACCATGCCAGGCACAGGATTTGATAAACAAGATAGAAGGAGCCGTCAGGGCTCGCGACATCCTGACCGATCCGAAGATGCAGAGCTTGGCAACAGAGTTGGAGACATTGCCGGTCATCCCCAAGGTTTTTCAGGATGTTGAGACGGAATTGAAGCTCCCGGAACCTTCCAT
Organism: Pseudodesulfovibrio sp. S3; assembly: GCF_004025585.1. Taxonomy (NCBI): domain Bacteria; kingdom Pseudomonadati; phylum Thermodesulfobacteriota; class Desulfovibrionia; order Desulfovibrionales; family Desulfovibrionaceae; genus Pseudodesulfovibrio; species Pseudodesulfovibrio sp. S3. The sequence goes on along the minus strand of NZ_QTZO01000006.1, from coordinate 25,090 downwards.
TGAACGGATCGCCAACCTGATATCTTCGGATGTGGGAATGGTCGCCAAGATACTCAAACTGGTCAATTCCCCCTACTTCGGCCTTCCCTCCTCCATTGACTCCATTTTCCAAGCCATAACCCTGCTTGGCCTGGAAACAATCAAGGCGCTCATACTGTCGACGCACCTCTTCTCAATGTATGATCACAACAAGCTGCCCAATTTCTCGCTCACCCTGCTCTGGGAGCATAGCTTCCGGGTTTCAACCATCGCCAAACTCATTGCCGAATGCGAAAAAGCAAAAAAGTCCACCGTCACCGAAGCCCGAATGGCCGGACTGCTCCACGACATAGGAAAACTCATACTGGCCAGCAGTTTCCCGGAAAAATATGCCGAGGTGATCAGGAAGGCGACACAGTCGAAGATATCCCTGTGTCAAAGTGAAATGGAAGTCTTCGGCACCACTCATGCCCAGATTGGGGCATATCTGATGGGCCTTTGGGGAATGTCAGGAGAGGTTGTCAGGGGCATCGGCCTTCATCACAAACATACGCAGTACGACATGAGTGTTCCAATGTTCTTGTCGGTGGCCAACACCATAGACCATCATTTCGTGACCATTCATCCCGACTACTTCAAACAGGGTATGACAAAAGGGTTGCTGCCTGAAGGCAGGCAAGAGGAGCTGCTCAAAAAATGGGTAAGCTATGTAAAGGACAATTGGAGCGACATGGATCACTTCAATCCAATCGACAACGAAGCTTTAACTCGGCTCTTCTCCTAGGAGATCGGAATGACAGCCAGAATCCTGTTAGTGGATGACGAACCCAATGTGCTCTCGTCGCTGAGAAGACAACTTCGCAGTGAGTTTGACGTCGAAGTCGAGGAAGATCCTGCGCTGGCATTGCTTACACTTAAAAAGGGCAAACCTTTTGCTGCAGTTGTCTCCGACTTCCGGATGCCCAAGATGAACGGCATTGAGTTTCTGCAGGAGGTCCGCAAGAAATCTCCCGAGACAACACGGATGATGCTGACCGGATATGCGGATCTTGAAAATGCCATCCGGGCGGTCAACGACGGCAATGTCTTTCGATTCCTCACCAAGCCCTGTGAAATGGATGTACTCCTTGAAAACATCAAGGATGCGGTGAAGCAATACGACCTGGTCACAAGCAAACGCATACTGCTGGAAAAGACCCTCAAGGGAAGCGTCGAACTGCTCAACGAAATCACGTCGCTGGTCAACCCCGAAGCCGGGGCCAGGATAAACCGGGTGCGCCGGTATGTGCGCTATCTGGCCGAAAAAATGGAAGTGAAGGATATGTGGCGGTACGACATCGCCACCATGCTGTCGCAGCTTGGCACGCTCATCCTCCCTCCAGGCACGCTGGACAACCTCATCAAGGGCACTGAGATGACGCCGGAACAGGTTCAGATGTTCGAGATGCATCCCGGCATAGCACAAAGCCTGATTTCCAAGCTGCCCAGACTGGAATCCATAGCGGAAATGATAGCGTATCAGCTCAAGGGATATGACGGATCAGGAACCCCGCGCGACGCCGTTACCGAAGACAAAATTCCGCTTGGCGGCCGAATCCTGAGAATCGCTCTGGATTATGACTTGCATCTGCAACGGGAAAAGGTCTCCAAAGATGCCTACGCCAAACTTGAAGAAAACATAGAGGCCTACGACCCCGAACTGATGTATTATCTGGAAGGGATGCTCGGTGTCGAAGCACACTATGTCGTCAAGGAAGCATTGCTTGCAGACCTTCAGCCGGGCATGATCCTGCATGACGACGTCACTTCCAAGCAGGGTGCGATGCTCATCAGAAAGAGCCTTGAACTGGACAAAGACAAGATCGACCGCATTCACATGTTCGAGAACACGGTCGGCATCCGGCAACCCATTCTGGTTCTCACTGCCGAATAAGGAAACGCAATGCGTCCGGAAACACCTCACGACTATACCAACGAGCGTATCCTTTTTGTGGACGACGAACCCAAGGTTCTTGACAGCTACAGACGGAGCCTCCGCACCCGCTTCAAGGTATCGACCGCACTGGGCGGCAAGGCAGCCTTGGAACTGCTGGAGGCCGAGGAACCGTTCACCGTCGTGATTTCCGACATCAAGATGCCCACCATGGACGGCGTCGAACTGTTGTCCAGAATTCAAGCCCGCTATCCCGACACCATTCGAATGGTCCTGACTGGCTATGCAGACCTTGAAACCTCCATCAAAGCGGTCAATCAGGGGGATATTTTCCGTTTTCTCACCAAACCCTGCGACACCGGGGAACTGGAAAACGCCGTCATAGCGGGCATCCGGCAACACAGGATGCGGCGGGCGGCCCAGGAGCTGGCCGTCATGCGCCAGATCAATGAAGGCATGGAAGGGACACTCAAGGCCTTCACCCGCCTGGTCGAATTTCGTGACCCATACACCGCCGGGCACATGGAAAGGGTCGCCGACATTTCCTCTCTCATCGCGACCCGGATAGGACTGGATGCCGACAGCATCAGGGGATTGCACTTTGCGGCACTGGTGCACGACATCGGCAAAGTGGCGGTGCCTGCCGGCATTCTGAACAAACCCGGTTCCCTCAGCGATGCGGAATTCGCCATCATCAAGGCGCATCCCCTTGTAGGCGCGGAGATATTCCAAACCCTGAAAACGGATTGGCCCATTACCCGGATAATCCGGGAACACCATGAACGCCTTGACGGGACAGGCTATCCGTCCGGGCTTCGTGAGGATGAAATCCTGCTCGAATCACAGGTACTGGCGGTTGCCGACGTCATAGACGCCATCCTGACCAACCGGCCCTACAGGCCGACCCTGGGACAGAAAGAGGCCATCAATATCCTTGAACATGCAAAGGGCACCCAACTCAATGCCCGTTGCGTGGAAGCCGGCATCAAAATCATCCTGCAAGGGCTTGTTTTCGGCGACACCTTTTCCGGGAGCAAGGCCTAGCCGTTCTCACCCCTGAAACGGCAACTTGATAATAAAGGTCGATCCCTTGCCCTCTTCGGTCAAGACATCGATGGTCCCGCCATGCATGTTCGCGACCACATTGTGCGTAATGGCAAGCCCCTGCCCGGTTCCCTTGCCGACCTCCTTGGTGGTGAAGAAGGGGTCAAACGCCCTTTTCAGGACCGCCTTGGACATGCCTGTCCCAGTGTCAGATACTTCAAGAACCGCCATGTTCCCTTCCGCGTAGGTCCTGAGCTTCAAAACGCCCTTTTCCTCTGACTTCGGACCGAGCTTGCCCACTATGGCATGAGCTCCGTTGATTATGAGATTGAGCACGACCTGCCCCACCTCGCCCTTGAGGCAGTTGACCGGCTTCAAATCGCTGGAAAGATCCATTTCCATCTCGGCCACATACTTCCATTCATTACTGGACACTGTGGCCGCATTCTGGACAATCTCATTGAGATCATGAAGGCTCTTGGCAACTTCTCCGGGATGCGCCAGTTGCTTTACCGACAGGACAATCTCCGCAATCCGCTTCAGTCCCACCTCTGATTCACTGATGGCCTGGGGAATATCCTGGGCGAGGTATTGCAACTCCTTGTCATCCAGAAACGTCTCTGCCCTTTCGAGCAGTTCCTTGTGCCCGACCCCCTGCCTTATGGCCTCAACGAGTCCGGCATACTGTTCAAGCAGACCGAAGAGCGTTGCGAACGACTCGCCCAGGAAATGGGTATTGGTAATGACGTATTGGGTCGGCGTATTGATTTCATGGGCAATGCCTGCCGCCAGCTCGCCAATGGATTCCAGCTTCTGGGCCTGCCGCAATTGTGCCTCGGTAACAAGTTGTCGGGATATGTCGCGAGCCACGCCCACATAGCTGATTATTTCGCCCTGTCTGTCGCGGACCGGCCCGATGGTCGCTTCTTGCGTGTACCGCTCTCCGTTTTTTTTCTTGTTGACGTACTGTCCGTGCCAGATGTTGCCACTCAGCAGCGTGTTCCATAGATCGTCATAAAATTCGGTCCCCTGTTCTCCGCTTTTGAGGATTCTCGGATTTTTCCCTATGGCCTCCCTTCGATGATACCCGGTAATCCTCTCGAATGCGGGGTTCACGTAGGTAATGGTTCCGGAAGGATCGGTGATGATAATGGCCTCCGCTGCCTGATCGATGGCCGCCGTCAACCGCTTGTGCTCGGACTCTGCCAATTTGATCTTGGTGATATCCGTAAACGTGATGACATGGCCAATGACCATAGCATCACGACTCTTCAAGTCCACAATCTGCCCCAATGTCCATATATCGTCACCCTCGGAGGCCAGGCGAAACTCCAAGCGATCAGTGACTACGGTTGACGACCCGAACCACTGTTCGACCAGGAAATCCCTATCGCTTTGATGTATCCGGCTGAGCCAGCCACGTCCCGCCAACTGGGCAGCCCCGCAATGCGTAAGCTCATGCATGCGCTCGTTGGCGTAGAGAAGGTTCCCTCCCATATCCACAATGACGATACCGACCGGGGACGCCTTGGTTATGCCCCTGAACCGCTCCTCTATCTCCTGTTGCGCTTCCTTTGCCAGGTGCCTGGCCGTAACGTCGTTGCCTATGCAGAGCAACTCCTTCAGGCTGCCGCCCGCTTCCTTCTTTTTGACAGTCCAGGAAATCCACTGCACACGACCGTCCACAATGGGGAGAGGCAGTTCGTAAGGGCCTTCCCCTGTCCCGAAGAACTCCAGAACCTGCTCCAGGCTGCTCTCCTCTTCACTGGAGGAGGTGCCGGACAGAACCAACATGGCATCTGCCCCCTCGGGCTGACACTCCTCTGAGCCAAGGTATTTCTGCGCATAGCTGTTGGCGAACGTGACAAGACCGTCAGCACCTATGCGGAGGATGAGAGTATTAGCCCCCTCAACAAGGTCACGATATTTCTCTGCACTTGTTTTGAGTTCCTGAATGATAGGTTCACTGAGCTTGAAAAACAGGCCGACCCCCAACAGGGTAAGCAGAAGCCCCAATCCGAAAATGCTGAAATTTGCCTGGAAAAATGGTCCCTTGATTTCATCGATATTGATCTTGGCCACAAGCCCCTGTGCTCCCGCCACTCCTTCCAGCGGGGTAAACGCCGCCAGAACCTCGACGCCCTGGTAATCGGGCGCGATGATCGTGCCGGATTTCCCCAACAGGGCTTGCTGCATGGGAACGGCAACGGCCGAGTCCATGGGAACGTTCGCCAAAGGACTGAATAATGGCACCTTTTCGCCGTTGACAACGAGAAAACGGATCGAAGAGCCGTTCCGCTCGGCAACGGTAAAATCACCGCTGCTGCTGTCTGTCTGAATCCGTCTATACGCCCTGACCAAATGATTCAGGACGTCATCGATGTCATCCGTCCCCGTAGCCCCTTCATGGGCCACAGTTCGCAATTCAAAGATAAGGCTTGCCTGGCTCTGGACGATTTCATTCAGCCGTTTCCGCTGTTCTTCAAGCGAAGTCCTGTAGAGCAACCAGGTGCTGAACATGGAGATGATTCCGACCAACATGGCCATGAGTATGGCGAGCATGACAAAACGGTGCTTCTGCTTCAGCATAGATATCCCCCAATGAAAGCCTATACCAAGCCGACGCCATTTGTCACCTCCCATCCTTGAAATATTACTCAATGATATGCTGTGCCATGATGCCCAGGACCTGGGAGACCCGCACATGGATGGACCGCCCCACACGGCATCGGGCGTCAGACTCGCCCTTCTGAAAAAACGGGCCCGTCCGATTGGAATCCGGCATGGCGGCAACCTATTCAGCATTATATCAATACGGGCCATGATGCATACAATCTATTAATTGATGCACTTTCATTGACACCTTTTTTTTATTCATGCTACTTGGCGCAATCAGATTATATTTTTGTACCCAAAGGAGTCTCTATGCCCTGCTCGAAACTGTACCCGCTTGGCCCTATCGCCACACTCGCACTCATGGTTTTCATGGGGCTTGTCCTTTTAAGCCCATCGGAAGTCCTGGCCAAGGATACCCTGACCCTGGCCGTCAAGGGTGAACCAGCCGAGGGGTATGACCCGACCCTGGGTTGGGGAAGATACGGCAGCCCGCTCTTCCAGAGCACCCTGCTCAAACGTGACGAGAGCCTGAATATCGTCAAGGATCTCGCCACCCGATATGAGTTGTCCGGTGACGCCCTTGTCTGGACCGTGACCATCAGGGATGACGCCAAGTTTTCCGACGGGACACCCCTTACAGCCGAAGATGTCGCATACACCTTCAACACGGCCGCCCAGGCCGGAGGCAAGGTCGACCTCATGAGCCTGGACAAGGCCGAAGCAAAAGGCATGACCACCATCCTCTTCAAACTCAAGAAAGGCGACTCCACCTTCGTCAACAGGTTCATCAGCCTGGGTATCGTACCCAAGGCGTCCCACGGCCCGGAGTACGCCCGCAAGCCCATCGGTTCCGGCCCCTACAGGATGGTTGAATGGAACGAAGGACAGCAGATGATCGCCGAAGTCAACCCGCACTACTACGGCGAAAAGCCCTTCTTCAAACGGTTGGTCTTCCTTTTCACCGACGAAGACACCTCCTTTGCTGCCGCAAAGGCCGGCCAGGTGGATGTCGTCGTTGTCCCCCAGGCATTGGCCGTGCAGACCATTCCGGGCATGAAACTGCACCCCGTGAAGAGCGTGGACAACCGGGGACTGATGTTCCCGATCCTGCCCGACACGGGAAAAACCACCGACAAGGGTGCCCCCATAGGCAACGATGTCACATCAGACATCGCCATCAGGAAGGCCATCAACACGGTCATCGACAGGAAATCCTTGGTCGAAGGCGTACTGGAAGGCTTCGGCAGCCCCGCCTACGGCGTCTGCGACGGCCTGCCCTGGGACAACCCCGCCAACAGGATTTCGGATGCCGATCCTGAAACCGCCCGTAAAATTCTGGCCGATGCCGGATGGAAAGACACCGACGGGGACGGCATTGTGGAAAAGGACGGCCTGAAGGCGGAGTTTACGATCATCTACCCGGCGGACAGAAGTATCCGTCAATATCTGGCCCTGGCCTGCGCCGACATGATCAAGAATATCGGCATCCACGCCCAGGTCGAGGGCAGGCGCAGTTGGGATGAAATTCATCAACTCATGCATTCCAATGTCATCGTCTTCGGATGGGGCAGCCACGACCCCATTGAAATATATCGCCTTTACAAGGGCAGCCTCGCCGGGACCGGGTCAAACAACGCCGGGTTCTACTCCAACCCCAAAGTGGATGAATATCTGGACAAGGCGATCAGCGCAAAGAGCTATGACGAATCGCTCGAATACTGGAGAAAGGCGCAATGGGACGGCAAAACAGGCTTCAATGCCCATGGCGACGCCCCCTGGGCTTGGCTGGTAAATCTTGACCACACCTACTTCATCAGCACGCATCTGGACGTCGGCGTCTCCCAGGTGGAGCCCCACGGTCACGGTTGGCCCATCACGGCCAACATTCAGAAATGGAAATGGATCGACTAGGACTTGAACGGGTGGCGCGGTCATGATCGCGTCACCCCTTCAGGGGAACAAACATGAACACAACGACATCTTTTTGCCTCAATAAAAGCGGCAAATTTGCCCTGACCCTGACCATGGTGGCAATCCTCGCCTTCACCCTGGTCTCCCTTTCACCCATCGATCCGGTTACGGCCTATCTCGGAATGGACAGGATACAGGTCAGCACGGCTCAGGAGCAACTGATCATCGAACGCTGGGGGCTGGACAAATCCGCACCGGAACGTTTTTTTCACTGGGCCGGAAACGCCCTATCCGGCGACCTCGGCCAGTCCATGATCTTCAACGAACCGGTCACCAAGGTCATCGGGAAACGCTTCATCACCTCGCTGTGGCTCATGGCCTCCGCCTGGATCATATCAGGAGTGCTCGGCTTCGTCCTCGGCGTCCTGGCAGGCACGAACCGGGGTTCTCTCATTGACCGATGCGTTCGCCTCTATGCCTATACCCTGGCTTCGACCCCCTCCTTCTGGCTTGGACTGGTGCTCCTGTCGATTTTTTCCGTCTCGCTTGGCCTCACCCCGATCTGTTGCGCGACTCCGCCCGGCATTTCCCCGGCGGACGCCACCTTTTGGCAAAAGCTGTACCACCTCATCCTGCCAGCAGCCACCCTGTCCGTACTCGGCGTCGCCCAGATCGCCCTGCACACCCGCGAAAAAATGATAGACGCCATGAACAGCGACTATGCCCTTTTCGCCTTTGCCCAAGGGGAAACACGCACTGGCGTGGCCTGGCGGCACGCGCTTCGCAATGTGGCCCTGCCTGCGGTCACCCTCCAGTTCGCCTCCCTGGGCGAACTCTTCGGAGGTTCGGTGCTTGCCGAGCAGGTTTTCTCCTATCCCGGCCTGGGAAAGGCCACAGTCGAGGCGGGGATTCGCGGGGATGTCCCCCTCCTCCTGGGCATCACGCTGTTCAGCGCCATCTTCGTCTTCTCCGGCAACCTCATTGCCGATCTTCTCTACGGTGTTTTCGATCCCAGAATCCGCATCGGTTCCGAGGAGGCACGATGACCGGTCACAGCGCAACGCTTCCCATGCACATGGGCACTCTTTTAGACAAGCTTCGCCTTGGTGACGCCCGGCACAGAGCCGTATGGGTCCTTGGATTCTGTATCGTCTATTTCGCCACGCTGACCCTGGCGGCCCTCTGGATGAGCGACTCAGGACTGGGCACGGATTTCCTGCACCGCAAGCTGGCCCCATGCCTGGAGTACCCCTTCGGAACGGATTGGCTGGGCCGCGACATGCTGGTCAGAACCGTAAAAGGGTTGTGCCGAAGCCTGTCCATCGGACTCCTGGCCGCGACGATCAGTTCCCTGGTTTCCGTGATCCTGGGTCTTGCGGCGGCCACGCTCGGCCCGAAAACCGATGCCGTGGTTTCGGCCATCATCGACCTGGTCATGGCCACGCCCCATCTGGTCCTGCTCATTCTCGTTTCCTTTGCCTGCGGCGGCGGAGCAACGGGCGTCATCATCGCCGTGGCGGTATCCCATTGGCCCAGACTGGCCCGAATCATCCGGGCCGAAGTGCTGCAGCTGCGAAGCGCCGAGTTCATCCACGTGGCCAAAAAAATGGGGAAAACGCCCTGGTGGATAGCGCGCAGACACATGCTGCCGCACATCTTCCCCCAATTCGTCATAGGGTTGATCCTGCTTTTCCCCCATGCCATTCTCCATGCCGCCGGACTGACCTTTCTCGGATTCGGCCTTTCGCCCCACAATCCGTCCATCGGCATCCTGCTGGCAGAATCCATGCGGCACCTGTCCACCGGATACTGGTGGCTGGCCATTCTTCCGGGCCTTTCCCTGGTCGTCACGGTAAAATTGTTCGACGTTCTGGGCAACAATCTGCGGATCATAACCGACCCCAGAACCAGTCAGGAGTAAGAGATGCTTGATGTCAAAAACCTTTCCATCGAGTTCAGCCAATACGATGGGAAATGGAAAAAACAATCCGTCCGGCCCGTACGCGACCTCTCCCTGAATATCCAAGCAGGAGAAATCGTCGCCGTGATAGGCTCCAGCGGTTCCGGGAAAAGCCTCCTTGCCCATGCCATACTGGGGCTGCTGCCGCATAATGCCAGATTGAGCGGAGAAATCCTGTTCAAGAACGAACAGCTCGACGGCCGCCGGATACGCACGCTGCGAGGAAAGGAAATATCCCTCATTCCGCAGTCCGTCGCCTACCTCAACCCGCTAGCACGGGTCGGCAAGCAGGTTTTCCGGGCAGCGAGACTGAGCGGCAAATGCTGCTGCACCGCATCGGAAAGCACGAACAAGGCATTTTCACGCTACAAACTCCAGGATGCCGTCAAGAGCCTCTTTCCCTTCCAGGTTTCCGGCGGCATGGCAAGACGCGTGCTGACCGCCACGGCCACCGCAGGGGATGCCAGTCTGCTCATTGCGGACGAACCGACCACCGGGCTGGACCCCAGGGTGGCGAAGCAATCCCTGTCCCATCTCAGGGAGCTGGCAGACTCCGGTAAATCGGTCATGCTCATCAGCCACGACCTTGATGCCGTTCTGGGCATCGCCGACCGGGTCGCCGTCATTTACGCCGGGACCACGGTCGAGGTCGTTCCCGCCGCCAGTTTCAAGGATAACGGAACGCTCATGCACCCGTATACACGAGCACTGTGGAGTGCGCTCCCGCAACAGGAATTCACCTTTCTGAAAGGGAACCAACCCAAGGATTTCGAGACCATCGAGGGCTGCATCTTCCACTCGCGCTGCCCGCAGGGAACCGAACAATGCCGCACTGCCGAGCAACCGCTTCGCAGTGTCGGCACAAACCAGGTGAGGTGCTGCCGTGCTTAAGGCCACAGACATCGCGTTTCGCTACGACAACGGCCCGTGGATACTGGACGGGACCAGCTTCACGCTCGGCCCCGGTGAAGTGGTCGGGCTCCCCGGACCCAGCGGACAGGGGAAATCCACCCTGGCCAAGATTCTTGCCGGATACCTGACGGCGCAACGGGGTTCGGTGACCTACAATCTCGGCCCCTTGCCCTGCAACACGTTCAACCCGGTGCAACTGCTGTTTCAACACCCGGAAATGGCCATCAATCCCCGCTGGAAACTCAAGGATGTCATCGCCGAAGGGCACACTCCCGACATAAAGACACTGGAGCTGCTGAACATAGACCCGCGATGGCTGTCCCGCTATCCCCACGAACTTTCCGGGGGCGAACTGCAACGCCTCGCACTGGCCAGGGCCATGACGCCGCAGACCCGTTTCCTCATAGCGGATGAGATGACCGCGATGCTCGACCCGAACACGCAGGCCCTGATCTGGGACGCGGTACTCGGCTGGGCAAAGTCGCGGAATGTCGGGGTGTTGGCCATCAGTCACGATCCCCACCTGCTCGGCAGGATCTCGAACAGGATAGACACCATGTTCGAAAAGGCGAACGAACCGGATGACGTTGTGGAAAGGATGCGCCCCGCAGCATGACGAAGGAACGGGTTCGAATACCGCATCCTGAAGACCGTCAGGCATCAAAGACTATACCGACGGCGTGTTGCCAGGGATTGGCAGTCTTTTAAAGCTGGACCGTATTCAAAACCACGGACAGGGCCTTGAACCAGAACTCGACCTCGGCCCCCGGCTCCAGGGCGAGTTCGGCGGCGCTTTCGGCCGATATCAGCGCGCAGACATCACTGCCGTCCGGCAGTCGCCCCATGACTTCCGACAGTACCGGCGTCCCGATGACCCGCAAGACCTTTGCCTTGAGCCTGTTTCGCGCGCTGCCCGTCAGCGGATGCTCTGATTTCAGGACATTCACCAGGGGAGCCTTGACCGTGGCAACGACCGGACTTCCTTCCGCGAGTTTCAAATTACGCAAGCTGTCCATGGTGATGACGGCGTGGATTCGGTTTCCGCCCCGTGTTTCCATGACCACCTCTGCCATGACCACATCGCTCACGATCGACACCACATGCCCCACAAACGAGTTTCTGGCGCTGGTCCGCTTGCGCATGGCCTGGTGGGCGCTACGCACGATGGAGTGAACGTCTCCCGGAGAGAACTGCTGGAAGTTGGCCGTCAGATCAAGGGAGGACTGTCCGAGGACGTCCTTGACGACGGTAATGGGCACGCCCCCTCTCAGCATTTCCACGGCTCGGGTGTTGCGCAGGGCATTGGGACACACCTGGTCCTTGGCCAGACCGCACTCCTTGCCGCGGGCGTAACAGATGCGCCGAAAATATCCCTGGTCGACCTGAAACAGCTCCCCCCGCAGACCGCAGCCCACAGGGCTTTCCTGCACCGTAACTATCTCCGAGAACAATTCTTCGGGCAGCGGGACTTCGCGCACCCGATCCTCTCGGCCGAGGCGGACGAACGGACCGGAGGAATCGAACGCCGCGGCGTCATCCAGAGAGAGTATCTCGCCCAAACGGGCGCCGGTATGCCGCAGCAACATGAAGATAAGCCACATGCGCGTCCTGGCCCTGACGCTGTCCATGCGGCTGGCCGAATTCTTCCACCGCACGAATGCCTCTTCAAAGGCCCGCAACTGGGACGGCTCAAGATAGCTTACCTGATCCGAGACGCTGAAGAATTCGCGTGGACACACCTTGCCGGATGACTTGACGTCGTTCATGATCATAATCCCATGGATAGTCACGCGTTCACATGTTTACGTGACGAGGTTGCTACATAACACTACAAATTATAGGTGAATTGTGAACATGACACAACCCGTGTGATGGCAGGCAATCCCATTGGACCTGCCGTCACACGGGACAGTCCGGCACGGCATTGCAGCAGGGATATTGACCGGCAGATGTGCCCCCCGACCTGGTCCGCCCCCACGCTGCACCCTCTTACCCTTAAGGAGAACCCCCATGCATTTCGTTCGATCCCTCGTCATCGCCGCCCTGATCATTGCCGCATTGGCAACGGCGGCCGCGGCGGAAAGCCTCGTCCTCGCTTCCGGTGCGGGATACAAGAAAATGGTCAATGCACTCAACGACGCCTACACGCAGAAAACCGGCCAAACCCTGGACCTCATTTACGGGAACATGGCACGCGTGACCACGCTGGCCAAGGAAAGCGGCAAGGTCGACATCGTGCTGGGCGACGAAAATTTCCTGGTCAAGGCAGGACTGCCCATGACCACCCGGCAGAAACTCGGACGCGGCAAACTGGTCCTGGCCTTTGCCAAATCCTCCCAATTTTCCAAACTTGAAGACCTGGACAACGACAAGGCCGGACGCATCGCCATGCCGGATACCAAGAAGGCCATCTACGGCAAGGCCGCACGGGAATTCCTGCAATCCACCGGCAGACTCCCGGCCATCCAGCCCCGGCTGATCGAAGTGGCCACCATTCCCCAGGTTTTTTCCTACCTGACCACCAATGAAGTGGACATGGGATTCCTCAATCTCACCCATGCACTGAATGTGAAGGACAAGCTCGGCGGTTTCATCGTCCTGGATGAAAACGCGTATTCCCCCATATACATCATTGCGGGCGTACTGGACGACTGCACGGACATGGACCAGGCCAAGTCGTTTCTGGACTTTCTCCAAACCCCCGAAGCCAAAAAAATCATTGAGCAAAACGGACTTTAACCAATGGACTTCATAGGGATATTGACCCAGCCGCAAACAACCGGCCCGTTGTGGCTCACCTTGAAAGTACTTGTCGCCGCCGGTTCGCTGCACCTGGTCAGCGGCATCCTTCTCGGATATTATCTGACATCCGGCAAAGGCATGATGCGCTCGGTGGTCGATTTCCTGGTGACGCTCCCCCTGGTATTCCCTCCCATAGCCACGGGGTTCATCCTGCTCATGTTGCTGGGACGGGCCGGCATGGCAGGGCGGATGCTCCCCGTGGACATCGTCTTCAGCTTCCCGGGCATTGTCCTGGCGTCATTCGTGGCCGGGCTACCGCTCATGGTCAAACCCGTGGAAGCGGCCCTCCGGGGAGACGTGCAACGGCTGGGCGAAGTCTCGCAGGTCCTGGGAAAAACCGACTGGCAGACCTTCTGGCTGGTGTTGCTGCCCAATGTCCGGCGCAATGTGGCTTCGGGATGGTTTCTCGCCCTGGGTCGATCTTTGGGCGAAGTGGGCATCACCCTGATGCTCGGCGGCAACATCATCGGCAAGACCAACACCCTGTCCCTCGAAATATACAATGCCGTGTTCAGCGGGGAATTCGACCGCGCATTGGTCATGTCCGCTGTCATCGGGCTCTTTTCCCTGTCCATTTTCATTGCACTCAAACGCCTTTCCGCTGTATAGGAACCCCATGAAAACAATACTCGAAACCGTCCGCGACAAGGCCATAGAACTCTGGACCAGGGAAGACATCCTGGCCGAACCCATCACCGTGTCGGCAGGTCCCTTGACCGTCGAGCAAGCCATCGGCAACCCGGAAGAGACCGACTTTCCCATTCAGAAGGGCAAGGAAAAATTGATGGAATCCAACTTTCGCGGCGCACGGGGTCAGGCCTTCACCGACCAATACGGCAATTTCAAGGGCACCCTGAGCCAGGTGGCGGCCCTGCCCCTGGACAACAACTTCAACCGCGCCGTGTTCGTGTCCACCCTCAATGCCGTAGCCCGATCCCTGGGGTCGGCCGAGCACACGATCCACTGCAAGGACGCCGGTCCCAAGCTGTGCGCGCAAACCGTATTCGACCACATCTGCGCGGAACACGGCACCTGCCGAATCACCATCATCGGGTACCAGCCTGCGCTGGCCCAGGCGTTGAGTTCAAAAACCCAAGTGCGGCTCATCGACCTTGATCCCGACAACGTGGGCAAGACCACCCATGGGGTTTTCGTGGAAGACGGCGACGCAACACAGGACGCCATCGACTGGTGCGACCTGCTGCTCGTTACCGGCACCACCCTGGCCAACGACTCCATCGACCTGTTCCTCACCGACAAGCCCGTGCTGTTCTACGGCACGACCATTGCCGGAGCCGCCAGCCTCATGGGCTGGAGCCGGTTCTGCCCACAGAGCTGCTAGGACTGAAGAAAAGAGGGGATATCTTCCGGCAAGAGCCCGGTTGCGGCAAGTTCGTGACCGGGTTGCATCGGCCTGAGAACCGTACAGCCCAGGTTGTCCGGCGCAAAATGAAACAGATCGTCCAACGGATGGCCGGTCAACCGGCACAGCACGGACCGGATAACCCCGGCATGGGTCACCGCCAGCACGGGCTGCGGCCCGGCAGCCAGCCCGTCCAGAATCCCCATGGCCCGATCCGCCACATCATTGAAACTTTCGCCGCCTGTCGGACGGAATGATCCGAATCGGCTCCCCCGCAAGGCATATTCTTCGGGAGATCGTTTGCGGATATCCTCGAAGGAAAATCCCTCCCACGCACCCATATCGATTTCATCCAATCCAGGCATCACTTCCACTGACAGGTGGAGCGATTCTGCCAACGGAGCAATGGTGTCCAAGGCCCGCTGAGACGGACTTGAACACAAACGGGCGAACCGCACGGCACGCAACGTTTTTTCCAACATCAGGGCCTGAGCCACGCCTTCGCCGGAAAGAGGCAACGGCGTCCGACCGATGCACCTCCCCCTGCCGCCGCTGGTCCGGGCATGACGAAGGAGCACGATCACGCCAACGCCTCCCGGGCGAGCTGTTCGGCGGGGACGTTCATCTCCCGGTCGAAACGAACCAGCACATCCCTGGCCCGGCCCAGGCGACCGAGTATGGCCTCTGTTGCACCCGTCTCATGGGCATACATCTTCAGCTTCTCCATGTACCGCGCCTCCAGGGAAACCGGAGCATGGCAACGGACCAGCTTGTCCGCCAGAAACACTATCTCCTTTTCCGAGATCGGCTCCTCTGGCCGAAGCGTCAGGTCGAAATGCGCGGCGACGATATCGGCGGCAGCGTGAAATCCGTGCAGATGCAGCAGTTCCGCCCCTGCGGCCTCATGCCGCTTCGTGCCTTTGCCTATGTCATGGGTCAGGGCCGCGCCACGCACCAGACCTGAGTCAAGAAGCGGTACTCCGCGCCGGGCGTTAAGGTGCTCGCACAAGGCTTCAGCCACCTTTGCAACAGCCCGGCAATGGCCGATGATGTGCTCCTGTACAGACTGCATTTCCCAGAGTTGCCGGCATTCGGCCTCGCAGGGGTATTCGGTCCCGGCCAGGGAACAGGCCAGCCCGTAATCGGCGGGATGGTCGATGTCGTGCACCGTGCCGAAATCCGCCACGTCCAGATCACGCGCACCCCCTTCATGCCGGTCGAGTACCACACGCAGCCCGCCCCGACCGTCATGGGTCAGGATATCGGGGATCAGCTCCCTGCCGATGATCGGAGGATGGCCGCGCTCCCCCCTGAACCGGGGGTACAGCACCGAGGGTTCGGTCCGCTGAAACTCCTGCAACAGGCGATCGACGGTCTCATTCCGCACCAGGGGCATATCCACCGGGAGCATGAAAAATGCCGACACATCCCCGGCCAGGGCCTGCACGCCCGTCAGCACCGAGGAGTACATGCCCTGCTCGAAATCCGCATTGTGAACAGGTTCGGCCCCGGCCTTGCGCGCGGCTTCAGCCACTTCGGAAGCCCGCTTGCCCGTGACCACCAGGACATGCTCCACGCCGTTGGCCCGAAAGACCTCGACGCACCGGGACACGACGGTTCCTCCTGCCAGCGGAAGCAACGGCTTGAATGCCGCACCCATGCGCGACGACAATCCCGCTGCCGGGATGATGGCGGCCAGTCTGCTCATGCCCCCTGCCCGGCCCGCACCTGAATCAGTTCGCCCACGATACTGACGCCGATTTCCTCGGGCGTCTGCGCGCCGATGGTCAGGCCGATGGGGGAATAACACCTGTCGATGTCAGCCTGCGTGAATCCGTCAGCCAGCAGGGACTCGTAAATCTTGTTGCGCTTCTTGCTGCTGCCGATCATGCCCACGTATCTCGCCTTGGTCCGCAGGGCCTCGGCCAGCACATTCCGATCATGCATGTGCCCCCTGGTCACGATGACGATGAAGGCGTCCTCATCCTCGGCCAGTCTGTCGCAGCACCCGGCAAAGGACGGCAGGACCACCACTTCATCGGCCTCGGGGAACCGTTCGACGTTTGCATATTCGGCACGGTCGTCAAGCACCACGGTGCGGAAACCGACCATGGCGGCCACGCGTGCAGTGAATCGGGAAACATGCCCCGCACCAAAAATATACAACGGAGCCGGAGGGATAAACGGCTCCGACAACCGCATGAAGTCAATGTATCTTTCCAAAACGGGCTGCGGGTTCTCAAGGGAACCGGTCCGAACGGCATGGCCCTCGGTGCACAGGTCTTCGGTCCCCGTTACATCGGTGACCAGGACCGCTGAAGTCCCCTTGCGCAGCAAGCTGTCCAGCTCGATATACGCCTTGGCGCACGGTCCGTTCGGAGCCACGACTTCGAGCAGCACGGACAACCCGCCGCCGCAAATCATGTCCGAATCGGCGGCCAGTTCCTGGGTCATGTCCACGAAGGTCAACTGGGCCTGACCATTCGGTGCGCCTGCCGCAATCATTTCCTGAGCGGACTTGCATGCCTGGGCCTCTGCCAGCCCGCCGCCCACGGTGCCTATGATGGAGCCGTCGGCCCGCACGGCCATCTTTGCGCCCGAAGAGCGCGGCGTGGACCCCGAACTTTCCACCACGGTCGCCAACACAAAAGGCTGTCCCAGCCTGATAAACTCATTTACGGAACGAACAAACGCTTTCATGGATCATTTCTCCAGATCAGTATGTATGCAACGCTTTCCCAGGCCCGCGATGGCCGGAGTACCGTCGTTCTTGACATCGATATCTATTTCCAGACAGCCAAAGGCGCGTCCGCGCTCCACGGCGGGCACGGTCTGCAAGGCAACACGCACGTCTCGCGACACGCCGTTGCCGCCGCACACGGTCAGACGCAGCCTGCCGCCGTCAAACCGTGCAGCGAAATCCGCTAGTCCGGGCACGCCGTACAGGGCCTCATTCAATGTCCGCAGCGTCAACGTTTCAGGACCTGTCGCCACGCCCTCAAGCCTACGGTAAATCAAAGGATCAAGGCGGCGCAAGGGGCTTTCACAGCTGCATTGCCCCGTGAGAATCCGGCCCGTGTCCCCGGTCCGATAACGGATGAGCGGCATTCCGCGCTTGAGCGGCGTGGTCACGACCATCTCCCCGAACTCGCCATCCGGCAATCCGGCGCCGGTTTCAGGGTCCACTATCTCCATGAACACGTCGGCCTCGCGCAGATGCATGCCCGAACCGGGTGCGCATTCGACGGCACCGCCCAGACCGGTCTCGATCATGCCCCAATGACGGAATACCCGGCACCCGAACAGACGCTCCACGTTGGCGGCCACGGCCTCCGGGATCGCGTCCCAACACAGCAATACCGACCGGATCGTCCCCTTGGGCAACCCCCGCCTCTGCCAGGCGTGGGCCAGCATATGGACATGGGCCGGGGAACCGACAACACAGTCCGCCGCCTCTTCCAGGCATTGGTCAAGGGCAACGTCCACGTTTTCCATGACCCCGTGGGTCACGGCGCGGCCACCGGCCCTGGTCAGGGCGTCGACCAGGAGCCGCCCGACCCCGCCGGGCCGGTCTCCGGGCATGAGCACGAGCACGGTCCGGCCCTTGCCCGCGATATTGCCCATGCCCCAGGCAAAATAATCCACCGTGGCCTCTAGATCTTCCTCGGTATGGAAAATCCGTTTCGGCGGCCCCGTGGTGCCGGAGCTGGTCAACGTCACCGCCCGTGCGACTGCATCCTGGGAAACACAAAGGAGTTGTTCCGGGGTCTCTCGCATATGGTCCGGGGTGATCGTGGGCAGGCGCGAAAAATCGTCAAAGGATTCGATTGCAAAGGCGTCAACGCCTTCCAGATGCCGGGCATAGAAGGGGCTGTTTGTCTGGGCATGGGCCACGATCTCCCGCAACCGGGCCAGCTGCCATTCACGGAGCTGGCCGGACGTGGGCGGCAGGTCCCGATCCCACTGCATGCGGCGCACGAGCCATTGGTCAAGAAACGGCAGGCCCATGACACCTTCCCCGGTACAGGGTTTCGCCGTCCATGGAGGTCAGGTTATAGGCGCAAAAGGGGATCAGCCGCCCGTCCGGCGACACGATATGGATACAGCATCCCTTGAGACGCTCAAGGTCCAGGGTCCAGCAATCCTGAAAGGCCATGGCCGAGACAGCCAGAGTGTGCGTGGCGGCGCGGGCGATGAACCTGTCCAGGTCATCCAAGCCGTTCAAATCGTCGCGGGCGGCCGCCATGGGCAGGACCTGTCCCGGGCTGGCCCATTGCCGCTTCACGAACGCCTTGGACGCATCCGCGCCCTCCGAGGCCGGACGCGGCGCACAGTCGCACCGGGCATTGGCCGACAACCGTTTCAACCCGCCCGTCTCCATGACCACATAATTGGCATGAAATGAACAGTGGGAATGCTCGCACCCCGGCGGCCGGAAATCCACGGCCCGAAGCGCCCCGTCTGTCTGCGCCTCAAGGAGCCGCATCAGTTCCGGCAGGGTGATGCGCTGCCCGTCTCCCGGGGCCTCCGGGTACCGGCCAAAATAACTCACCGGCTGGAAATGCACTCCGCGCACACAGGGCGAATGCGCCGCCGCCATGCGGATGATCGCGCCCACCTCCCCGTCGTTGACGCCCGGCACCACGGTCGGCACCAGCACCACACCGATCCCGGCCTGGGCCAGCGCCTCCACCGCCGCCAGTTTGCGATCCATTAACGGACGCCCACGCAAGGCGGTGTACACAGGGTCGCTCATGCCGTCGAATTGCAGGAACACGGAATCCAGTCCTGCCTGGGCCAGGCTGCGGGCGTATCCCGGCTCGCGGCCGATACGCAAACCGTTGGTGTTCAACTGGACAAAAGGAAACCCCTTGCCCTTGGCAACCCGGATCAACTCAGGCAGATCATCCCTGACCGTGGGTTCACCACCGGAAAGCTGGATATTGCAGGGACCGGAGGCGTGCATGACCTTGTCGAACAGCACACCAAGTTCCGCGATCGACGGGTCCGGTGGAGCACTTTTGCCGGACGAGGCAAAACAGACCGGGCAGCCCAGGTCGCACCGCCACGTCACCTCCAGCACCGCTGTGCAGGTATGCTGCCGGTGGGCGTCGCACAAACCGCAGTCGAGCGGGCACCCCTGGTCCACGCGGGTGGAAGGCTCTTTGGGCATGGAAGGAATCTTGACCCGGGACCAGTCGTTAAAATCGGGCTGGCCTCGCCAGACAATGGTCCGAAACGAACCGTGTTCAGGGCACTGCTTGACCAGAAACGTCTCATGGCCCACGGTTTCGTGCTCGGCCGCAATCGGCTTCAGGCATACCGGACAGACACTGCGCGCAACACGGTTCACGACAGATCACGCCCCTGGGACGGGTCCAATCCGTTCTCGACCAGGATTTCTCGCACCCTGGCAAAGGTGTCCGCCACCAACCCGCCGCAAATGGCGGGATTTGGCTGGCCGCATCCGCCACTGAGAATGTCGCCGCAGGAGATGCCGCCGAAATCCGCCGTGGCCCCGGCAAACGAATCGCGCAACGATTCAAGCATGACCGGCAGGACGGCCTCGGCCTCCTCGATGTCCGTGCCCTTGCCCGCGTACATGCCGAGCAGGAGTGCCGCTCCGGTCAGTACGCCGCAGGGACCGGAGCAGTCGCCCAGACCGTTGCACAACCCTGCGGCGGCGCGGACCAGATCGGGGTTCTCCCGACCCGTTTCCTCCAGGGCGAGCAGCACCATGATCTGGCTGCAGCAGTAGCCCTTGCCGCCCAGTTCCATCATCTTGATTCCGGTATCATCCAACATGTGACCCTTCCTGTTTTTGCGCGAGCATCAGATAGTAGCCGAGACGCCGGTCGCAACAGCACGCCCGGTCTTCCCCGTCCTGAGCAAAAATCAATCGTGCAGCGAGTTCCCTGAGATGACGGGAGTGGTCTTCCGTCACGTGCACGCGAAAGCCATGCGCTTCCGCCATGCCGCGAACAGCGGAGAGGGGTTTGGCCCGATCCGCGCAGGAAGCGCCCTGCGCAAGGCCTTCCTCGGGGGAAAAAAGATCGGCGAGGACCAGGTGTCCGCCCGGCCTGAGTACCCTATGGAATTCTCGTAGCCCGCCGGGTTTGTCTTCGAACAGGGAAAAAACGCACTCGCAAAAAACCGCGTCAAATACGGCTGACCGAAAAGGCAACCGGTCACCGCACGCCTGCACCAGCCCGGACGGGTCGACGGTCCGCCCGATCTGGCCGCCGGACGGCTCAATCCCCCAGGCCTCGGCCCCGAAACGGGATCGCAACCGGCCCACGGTGGCCCCCAATCCGCTGCCGACATCAAGGACACGCCAACCCGGCACCACCCCGATGGATTCCGCGGCCCGGTCCGTGACGAAGAATCCCCCCGGACGCAAGGTGTCACCGGCAGCCTTTCGCAGCACAGGCTTCTCCCAAAGCGGCATGGGAACGGACTGCACGGCTACTTGTCCTCCAGCAGCTGTTCCACCTGGTTCATCTTGCCCCGTGCAAGGTTTTCCGGGATGAGCACGGATTTGCATTTCGGACAGACCGGCAACTCCACCTTGAAATGAGAATCCAGATACTCCAATTCCACCGGCATGGAGACCAGTTCCTCATCGCAGGCCGCACATTTCCAGCCTGCGGCATCCGCTTCAGGCACCTTGATTACGCTCATGGCTGACCTCCCAATATGCGCATGCGGTGATACCATGCGTTATGAACCAGGAAGGCGTCTCCCTGCTGTTCGTATTCAACCCAATAGGTCACGATCGCGGGACGAAAGGACGCCAGGTAATGGCCGGTCCCACCATGAACGAACCGAGTTCCCGACTGCCGCGCCTGATAGAGGACCTTCTGCACGTCACTTTTCAATATACGCCGTGCTTCCAGATTGTTGGAGGCCTGTTCGGTAAAAAGGACCTCGATGGATTCATATGGCTGAAGTGCGCTGTCTTCATCATCCTGCCAGAGCTCGCGGAGCAGCCGCTCCCTGAGATGGACACGGTTCTCCCGCCTGACGGAATACCCCGGTGCCGGACGCGCTCCCGGATCGTCGAGCCGGGGATACAGCAGATCATAGAGATGCAAGGACCGTTTGCCGGTCCGGGAGATCATGTCCCGGCACATGACGCAGTAGGAAACAGTATCCTCATCCATTCCTTGAGCGCGCCGGCCGGCCGCAGCCATGCCCAGATCAGGGTTCGCCTCGGACAGAAGTCCGCCATAGCCGCAGCACTGGGTGTATTCCCCATTCATCTCCGGCTCCGACATCGTCACCTTGAGCTGATCCAGCAAAGCGCGGACATCCTCCTGCAAGGCAGTGTCGTGCCGGGCGGCGCAGGGGTCGTTGACGGCCAGTTCGCCGCCCTTGAAGGAAGCCCCCCCGGGCAGGCCCAAAGCGCGCAGGACAGACCAGTGCGACAGCAGTTCCGCTTCGGGCATACTCTGCCGCAGGGTCTTGAGACAGGTGGGGCAGGCGACAATGATCCGGGGTTTGCCCAGGGATTCCCATTCACCCTTCAATGCGGTCATGGACGCTTCCGCCATGGCCTCCTGTCCGGCCCATTGTGCGGGCGTGCTGCAACATCGGAGCATCAACCCGACACTGCCGAGCCGGTTGCGCAGATCGGCATACGCGGCTTCCACCCCTTCGGGATCCGAGGCCGTCAACTGGCAGCCGGGGAAAAACACATACTCGCTGACGTCGCCTCCCGGCGCATGTCTGGTCAGGGCACATTTCTCGCCGTCGGCAAAGGCCATGTCCCGCAGGGCAAACTCATGGGCCGACGGCGGCATCTTGCCCTGTTTGACCAGCCCCCGGCGCGCCTGCAGGCAGACGTCAGCCATGGAAAAGTCTTCCGGACACAGGACCTCACACTGCCCGCAGAGCATACAGGAATTGATCAGCCCGTTGGCCTGGCGCGTGCCCATGACGATATTTTCATTGTTGTAGATCTGCCGGACGTAAATCTTGGGATAATGCTTGTAATGCCTGAGGTACTCGCAACTTTTCACACATTCCATGCATTCGCATTGGAGGCACCTTCGGGCCTCGTCACGCGCTTGTGCTTCGGTGTATCCGGCTTCGACGGCAACGGGCTGGACCGGTTCCACCTTGGCCAGATTGGTGTAAAGCCGCGTCTCATACGGGCCTTCCAGCTCCCTGTTCGAAACCATGGATACGCCCTGTGTAAACCGCTCTATGGAATTGGCGGCACGGCGGCCCGTGGCGGCCTGGAGTACGGCCGAGGTTTCTCCCGTGCGGCTGGCGAACAATCCGGATTCCCGGGTGCCGAGGGTGATTGCATCAGGCTCCCCGAAGGAAAGGACCTCAGCGGGCATGTCGTCGCTGTCCACAAAGACCGCGTCCTTTTCAGCAAGCAGCGACTCCACCAGAGCCGGAGAGATCGAAGCGCCCGCCTCGATGACGGTCCCCATGGCCTTGAGGCTGTCCAGCTCGCGTTGCAGGACGCCTTCGGGCAGGTCCGGCAAAGATCCGCCGGGCGTAACGCAATACAGGGCCACCTGAAATCCGCGCCGCACCATTTCCCAGGCAGCGCACAGGCCGGTCATGCCTGCGCCGACCACGGCCACGGATTTATGACGAGAAGGCAGGAGCCGGGGCGGCGGGACCGGTTTGGCCTGCTCGACGCAAAACCGCTCAAGCCGATCCATTTCAACGGCGCCCCCCGCATCCTTGCGGGCGCAAACGTCCTTGCACGGCCCGTCACACAGCCGGGCCAATACACCCGGAAGAGGCATGGTCTTGGCGAGAACCGCCCATGCCTTGTCCCAACGCTGCTGGGCCACCTGAGCGCAGAAGGATTTTGCATCCACATGCAGAGGACAGGCGGCGATGCACCAGGGCACCTCCTCCTGCACACACTTACGCTCCCATTGTCTCAATTCTGACTGTTCCATAATTGCCCTTGCATATCCAAATTAAAGAAAGCGGTCCATGCCTTAACACGGACCGCTCCCGTTATTCATTGCAGGTTAGGCCTTGAGTCCGGCCAGCACCTTTTCGGGAAGGGCCGGCAATTCCTTGATCCGCACGCCACAAGCATTGTAAATGGCGTTGATGATCGCCGGGTGCGGACCGCACAGCGGGATCTCGCCGACGCCGGAAGCACCATAGGGGCCATCTGGGCGCGGGCTTTCCACATAGATGATCTCCATGTTGTCCGGGATGTCCTTGATGTACGGAAGCCCCGCGCCGACCATGGTCGAGTGCTTCTTGATGTCCTCGTAATCCTCGGACAGGGCCAGGCCGATACCCTGGGCGATACCACCGTAGATCTGACCGTCGGTCACCAGGAAGTTGTTCACCTTGCCGATGTCGGCCACCATGGTCATTTTTTCCACGGTGGTCTTGCCTGTGGCCACTTCCACGGCCACCTCGGCCATGAACACGCCGTACATATAGCAGCAGAAGGGGCTGCCCTGACCGTTCTCGTCACAAGCGTTGGCCGGGGCCGTCCACTTGCCGTGATAGCGCAGATCCAGCTTCTCGGCCTCCATCTCCGCATGGGTGCGGAAAGAACCGTTGGGCTTCTTCATGGCTGCGATGAGCTGCTCGCAGGCATTCTTGGTGGCCTGGCCGGTCACGACCTGCGAACGGCTGCCGCCTGCCGGTCCCGCATTGGGAGCCAGGCTGGTATCGTTCATGACCAGATGAATCTGTCCGGGTTTCAGGTTCAGGGGCAGCAAGGCCTCGTGGGCCGTGCCCAGAGAACCCATGTCAGCGCCCTGGCCGTGGTCTTCCCAGCAGGTATAGAGGGTCACGCTGCCGTCGGCGTTCAGCTCGATGTCCACTTCGGAGGAGTCCGGTCCGTCCAGGCCGGAGCCGTACACGGACACGGCAAGGCCCACACCGCGCTTGACCGCATCGGTAGAATCCGCGGCCGCCTTCTTTTTGGCCGCCTCATACTTGGGGCGGAGCTTGTCAATCATCTCGGGCAGCGAGTAAACTTCGGGGTCCTGTCCCGAAGGGGTGGTGGAACCCTTGCGGTAGACGTTCTTGTAGCGCAGTTCCAGGGGGTCCATGCCGAGCTTTTCTGCCAGCTCGTCCATGAGCACCTCGGACGGGAACTCGGACTCGGGACCGCCGTAGCCGCGGAAGGCCGCGCCCCAGGCGTGGTTGGTGCAGACGGTGCGTCCCTCGCCCCGGATGGCCGGGACGTCGTAGCCCGCGCCGATGAACTGCGCGCCGCGCAGGGTCAGCAGGTCGCCGAACTCGGAATACGGGCCGTGGTCCACGGTCCAATCCGTTTCCATGCCCAGCAGCTTGCCGTCCTTGGTGGCCGCCATGCGCACGCTGGTAAACTGCGGCGAACGCTTACCTGTGTAGGTCTGCTGCTGGTACCAGGTGTAGTTCAGGAAGACCGGACGGCCCGTTGCCAGGGCGGCTGCGCCCACAAGGGCTTCCATGGTCGGGCTGAACTTGTAGCCGAAAGTGCCGCCGGTCGGGTTCTGGACCAGAACGAGGTTTTCAGGCTCCACGCCCAGGCCCGGGGCGATCATGTACAGGTGCAGGTGCAGGCCGATGGATTTGGAGTGAATGC